>CALBEG010000239.1 GCA_937927455.1 uncultured Elioraea sp.
TTCTTTCGCGACTTGGGGCTCGAGGCGGAGAGGCCCGTGCTGATGCGCGGCTGGGCGCCCCTCGTCGAATCCTTCGCCGCCGATCGCGTCAACCTCGTCCATTTCCTGATGCCGATCCCGATCTGGATGCGCTATGGCAACGGTTTTCCGGTGAAGATCGTCGCCTGGGCGCACACCAATGGCTCGGGCATCGTGGTCGGGCGAAGCTCGGGCATCGCCTCCTTTCGCGACTTCGCGGGCAAGCAGGTCGCGGTGCCGTTCTGGTACTCGATGCACAACGTCGTGCTGCAATACGCGCTGCGGGCGGCGGGCGTGCGCGCGGTGATCAAGCCGCAAGGGGCAGCACTCGCAGCGGACGAGTGCAACCTGCAGATCATGCCCCCGCCCGACATGCCGCCGGCACTCGCCGCCGGCAAGCTCGACGCCTACATCGTTGCCGAACCGTTCAACGCGCTCGGTGAGTTACGCGCGGGCGGGCGCATGCTGCGCTTCACCGGCGACATCTGGAAGCACCACCCCTGCTGCGTCGCCTGCGTGCGCGAAAACCGCCTGACCGCCGATCCCGATTGGACGGATCGCGTCGTCACCGCCGTGGTGCGCGGCGCGATCTACGCCTCGCAGAACAAGCGCGCGGTGGCGCGCCTGCTGTCGCGCGACGGCGAGGGCTACCTGCCGGTACCGGCCGAGGTCGTCGAACGCGCGATGCTCGCCTACGACGAGCCGGCCTATCGCAGCTCGGGCGCGATCCGGCACGCTGATTGGCAGGCGGGACGGATCGACTTCCAGCCCTGGCCCTATCCGTCCGCCACCGAACTGATGGTGAAATTGCTGAAGGACACCGTGGTCGGCGGCGATGCGGCGTTCCTCGCCACGCTCGACCCTGGCTTCGTTGCGCGCGATCTCGTCGCTTACGACCCCGTGCGCCGCGCGCTCAACCGCTTTCCGGAGTGGATCAACGACGCTGGTGTATCCCGCCCCGATCCGTTCGTGCGCGAGGAGGTGCTCGCGCTGTGACCGCGCTCGCCCTTCCCGCCATCCCGCGCCCTGCTCCGCTTGCGCTGCGCCACGGCGCGACCCGGCTCGCCGTGATCGCGGCAGGCCTTGGTGCGATCGGGCTTGTCTGGTGGTTTGGGGCAGAGGCGGTGGCGGCCAATCCGCGCACCTCGGCCTTCGCCGACTTCGCCCCCGGCCCTGCCTTCGCCCGCTTCTGGTTGATGGTCGGAAGCGGCGAGGCGTGGGCGATGATGGCGCCGTCGCTTAGCCGAATTTCGCACGGCCTTGCCATCGCAATCGCCATCGGCGTGCCGCTCGGGATTCTCATCGGCGCCTCCCCCTCACTCCGCACCGCGACCAACCTGCCGTTCCAAATCCTGCGCATGGTGAGCCCGCTCGCCTGGATGCCGATCGCGGTGCTCGCGTTCCGCAGCTGGGATGAGGCGATCATCTTCCTGATTGCCGTCGCCGCCGTCTGGCCCGTGCTGTTCGCGACCGCTGCCGGCTACCGCCGCATCAATCCGGCCTGGCTGCGCATGTCGCGCAACCTCGGCGCGCGGCCGCCGCATCTGCTCTGGTTCGTCATCCTGCCCGCCATCCTGCCTGACGTGCTGACGGGAGTGAGACTCGCTGTTGGCATCGCCTGGGTGGTGCTGGTGCCGGCCGAGTTCCTCGGCGTCACATCCGGTCTCGGCTACGCGATCAACGACGCGCGCGACACGCTCGAATACGACCGGCTCGCTGCCACAGTGCTGCTGATCGGGCTGATCGGCTTCGGCCTCGATCTCCTCTGCCAGGAGGCGCAGGCGCGCGCCTCCTGGATTCGCGAACCCTGAGCGCCAAGGATGGAGCAACGACCCATGAACGAAACGACCCCGCCGGCGATCCTGCCCTCTTGCCTCAGCCCGGGCGACGCGCCCGCGCCAGGCGCCGCGCCCGCCGCTCAGGGCTGCCTTGCACCAATCGACCGCGAGGGGCTGCTCAAGCTGATCGAAACCGGCAAGGCGAACCCGAAGGCGATCAAGACCCTGAAGTGCCGCACGGTGGCGGAAGGCAAGTTCCGCCACGCCAACTACATCCGCTCGCTGCCGCCCTACATCGTCGACGAACCCCCGCAGCTGCTCGGCGACGACACCGCCCCCAACCCCTCCGAAGCCACACTTGCCGCCCTCGGCTCATGCCTCGCGGTGGGCCTGCACGCCAACGCCGTGCACAAGGGCTGGACGGTGCGCAAACTCGAACTCGAACTCGAGGGCGATCTCAACATCACCGCCGTCTGGGGCACGGGCGACACGTCCGACAAGCCGGTCGGCTTCACCGATGTGCGCGTCAAAGTGGATATGGAGTGCGACGCGCCGGCGGAGGAGGTTGCCGCACTGATCGCGCACGTCACCAAATGGTCGCCGGTGGCAAACACCTTCCTCAGGCCGGTCAATCTCACTGTCGCGCCGAAGTGAGAAGCCCGGGCGCAGCGGTGCATCCATTGCGAGTGCGAATCCAGGAGGACGATCGATGCAGACCATCACCCTCAGTGACATCGCCGCGCCCAAGCCCACCACCGCGGAGCTTGGCGCAACGGTTTCGGCACTCGCCGACGCCGAACTCGCGCCCATCGCGGTGCGCATCGACCGTGATGGCCTCTATCCCGCACCGTTCCTGCAGAGGCTCGGATCTGCCGGTGGCTTCCGCCCTGTCGTCGCCGCCGACCTCGTCCGCCAGGTCGACGTCATCTCCCGGGTGAGCGAGGTCTGCCTCTCCACGGGCTTCCTGGCCTGGTGCCAATCGGCCCTGATCTGGTACGTATGCAACAGCCCGAACACGGCCGCGCGCGAGGCTTGGCTCGAGGCGGCCGCATCGGCGCGTGTGCTCGGCGGCACGGGGCTCTCGAACCCGATGAAGGCCTTCTTCGGCATCGAGCGCCTGCGGCTGAAGGCGCGGCGCGCGGGAGAGGGCTTCATCGTCGACGGCACGCTGCCATGGGTGTCGAACCTCGGCGAGGGCCATGTCTTCGGCACCATTGCCGAGTGCGTGGAGGACGGCAGGAAGGTGTTTTTCCTCGCCCAGTGTGGCGCTCCGGGCGTGGAGATCAAGCGCGCAGGACCCTTCATCGCGCTCGAGGGAACGGCGACCTACGCCGTGCGCTTCAAGGAGGCACCGATCCCGTATCGGAACGTCTTGGCCGACCCGATCGACGGCTATCTCGCGCGCATCCGCGCGGGCTTCGTGCTTCTTCAGGCCGGCATGGCGCTTGGGCTCATCCGCGACTGCATCGCCATTATGCGCGAGGTCGAACCGGCACTTGGTCACGTCAACCGCTTCCTTGAGGTCCAACCTGATGCGCTGGAGGCGGAGTGCGCGGCCTTCGCGCGCGAGGCGGAGGCGCTGGCCGAGGATCCGTTCGACCCATCGCCCGCCCATTGGCGGCGGGTGATCGCGTGGCGCCTCGCCGCAGGCGAGGCGACGCTGAAGGCGGCGCAGGCCGCCATGCTGCACGCCGGGGCGCGTGGCTATCTCGCCTCCGCCCGCCCGCAGCGGCGGCTGCGCGAGGCGCAGTTCGTCGCCATCGTCACCCCGGCGACGAAGCAGCTGCGCAAGATGCTGCACGACCTCGATAATGGCGGTGTCGTGCCAAAGCCGCAGTGACAGCAGGGCGCTTCGCCAAAGCGGGGCGACGTCGAGGGGGAACGCCCGTCACCCAATGCAAAAGGGAGACGGAGATGAGCAAGACGTTGATTTCGCCCGCCGAACTGGCCGCGATGCCGGATGCGGTGGCGATCGACACCCGCGCGCCGGAGGCCTTCGGGGCCGGCCACATTCCGGGTGCCGTGAATCTTCACGAGATCTTCACCTATCTCGCCACCTCGGACGCGGAAGGGCTGGCGACGCTCCGCGGTACCTTCGCCAAGGCCTTCGCCTCCGCCGGCCTGTCGGGCGCGGAGACTGCGGTGCTCTACGAGCAGTCGATGAACACCGGCTTCGGCCAATCCTGCCGCGGCTACTCCCTGCTGACCTGGCTCGGCTACCCGAAGGTCGCAGTGTTGCACGGCGGGCTTGCCGCCTGGAGCGCGGCTGGCCTGCCGCTGACGACTGAGCCCACCAGGCGCGCCGCTGCCACCTTCCCTCTTAGCGCCGAACCGCCCGCGATCATGGCGACGAAGGAAGACATGCTGCAGGCGCTCGGCCGGCCCGAGGTGGCGATCCTCGACGTTCGCGATGTCGATGAGTGGATCGGGGAGTCCTCCTCCCCCTACGGCAAGGACTTCTGCCCGCGCAAGGGCCGCATTCCAGGCGCACGCTGGATCGAGTGGTATCGTTTCATGAAGCCGACCGCTCAGGGGCCCATGTTCAAGGCGCCGGCGGAGATCCGCGCCGAACTCGCCACCGTCGGCATCACGCCCGACACGCCTGTCTACCTCTACTGCTTCAAGGGGGCGCGGGCGTCCAACACCTTCGTCGCGCTGAAGGAGGCGGGGGTGAGGGACGTGCGGATCTACTTCGGCTCCTGGAACGAATGGTCGCGCGATCCGGCCTGCCCGATTGAGCAGGGAGAACCTGGCCTCGCACCCTACGCCGAGGCCGCCTGACCGGAGACGGGTCAGACCGGCAGGAGGGTGTCGAGCCGGGCCAGGGTCACGCTCCAGTCGTGCCCCCTGCGCACGGCTTCGCGGGCCCGCGGCCCGAGACCGCGGTGTCGCCCCTCCAGCACCGCGCAGACAGCCTCCGCGGTCTGCTCCGCGCCCTCGGCGACGAGGAGGTCCTGCCCGGGCGTCGCGCGCACGCCCTCGAAGGCCTGCGGTGAGGCGATGACGGGCAGGGCCATGGCCATCGCCTCCAGCACCTTGTTCTGGATGCCGCGGGCGATGAAGAGGGGCGCGACGGCGGCGGCGGCGTGGGCGAGGAACGGCCGCACATCCGGCACGGAGCCGGTGACGCACACACCGGGCAACCGTGCGAGCGCGCTCACCGGCGGGGCGGGGTTGGCACCGACGATCCAGAAGCCGGCGCGCCCATGCCGCGCCCGCACCCGCGGCAGCACCCGTTCGGCGAACCACACCACCGCCTCGACGTTCGGGCGATAGTTCATTGTCCCGGTGAAGACGATCGGGAGCGTGTCTGGGGGGAACGGATCGGCCCGCGCAACGGTCGGGTCGAAGCGGGTGAGATCCACCCCATTCTCCACCCAGGCGACCCGATCCGCCGCCTCGGCACAGACCTCGAGGAAGTGCCGCGCCTCCGGTTCGGACACGAACAGGGTGCGCTCGAACATTGCTGCCGCGCGTCGTTCGAGCTCCCGCAGCGTCCTCGCCTCGCGCTGCCAGACGAGCCGCATCGGCCCCCGAGTTCCGGCGGCGTAGGCAGCCCACTTGGCGGAATCGACATCGACCATGTCGAGCACTCGGTACAGGCGCGGCGCGCGCATGAGATAGGGCGCCATGGCAGATGAGTAGACGAAGGCCGCGTCCCAGCGGCGTTGGCGCAAACCGGTCTCCACCCAGGCAAAAAGTTCCGGATGATAGAACCACCCCTGCGAGAGAGGCGTGCCGGGACGAGCCCGCAGGAGCGCGCGCGCCGTTGTGGCCAACCGGCTGCCCACCGCGACAGCCCGCACCTCGGCACACGCGCGCGCGAGCACGGGAATATGATCGAGATCGCGCGGATCGTCGACCAGGCAGCCGAGGTCGACGACGTATCGTTTCGTCAGATGCTCGAGGATGTGCCAAGCGCGGATCTTTTCGCCCTTGTCCGGCGGATAGGGCATGCGATGGGCGAGGAAGAGGAGACGGCGCGACATGGGGGATCGATCCCGGTGGCGGGGTGGTCCCGCTCCTAGCCCCGACCGAGTTGCAGCGGAAGCACCTCCCGCAGCCGCGGCTGTTCCCTTCGCCGGCCTTCGCTGATAAGGGGCAAGCATGGCGGTGACCAACCGTCCGCTCACGCGCTTCTCGCGCTCCCGCGCGGTACTGGCTGCCGACACTCTGGCCGCTGCCCTCTCCTGGCCGCTTGCCCTCGCTCTTGCGTCGCCGGTTGGGCTTGCTGGCCGATCAGCGGGCGAGACAGTACTCGAAGCGGGGGCATTCGCCGGCTGCTGCGCGGCTGCCTTCCTTGCTGCCCGTATCCCGCGCGTCTCCTGGCGCTATCTCGGGCTTGCCGACCTGTTCCGGGTGAGTGGCGCGGCCTCGCTCTGTGCCGTCCTGTTCGGTCTCGTGGTCGGCGGGACCGGGCATCTCGGGGGCTTCACGCCGCTTCTGCCCATCCTTCATGCGCTCGTCATCTCCGCTCTTTTGCTCGCAGCCCGGGGGGCGTGGCACGCCGCGGTTGGCCGCCACGGCGAGGGGGAGGGGGCCGTCCCGGTGCTGCTCGCTGGCGGAGGCGATGGGGCGGATCTGTTCCTGCGCGCTCTCGCCCGTGAGGATTCACCGCGCCATCGCGTCGTGGGGCTCGTCACGGACGACCCCCAGCAGTCGGGGCGACTGCTGCACGGCGTGCGCGTCGAAGGCACGGTGGACGAGATCTCGCACGCGTTGCGCAAGCTGGCGCGCAAAGGCCGAAGCCCGAAGCAGATCGTGGTCACCGGGCGGGAGATTGCGGGCGAACGTCTCGAGCACCTTCTCGATGCCGCCGAGGCGGCGGGAATTTCGGTCGCGGTGATGCCGCGGCTGACCGATCTCCGCCCCGCTGCGCGCGGCGAGGCTCCCCCAAGGATCGAACTCAAGCCCGTCGCGATCGAGGACCTGCTCGATCGCCCGCAGCGCCCGCTCGATCGTGAGGCGATGGCGCGGCTGATCCAGGGCAGGCGGGTGCTGGTGACCGGTGCCGGCGGCACGATCGGCGCCGAACTCTCCCGCCAAATCGCCGCCCTCGGCCCGGCAGAGCTCGTGCTTGCCGAGAACAGCGAGTTCGCCCTCTACACCATCGATCTTGAGCTTGCGGAGACTGCACCCGAGGTGCCGCGCCTTGCCGTCATCGCCGACATCCGCGACCGTGAGCGGATCCTCGCCCTCTTCGCTCGCCATCGCCCAGAACTCGTCTTTCACGCTGCAGCGCTGAAGCACGTGCCGATCGTCGAGGCCAATCCCGGCGAGGGCATCCTCACCAATGCCCTCGGCACCCGCATTGTCGCCGACGCCGCACGCCAGTGTGGCGCGACGGCGATGGTGCTGATCTCCACCGACAAGGCGGTGAATCCCACTTCGGTGATGGGGGCGACGAAGCGTCTCGCCGAGATGTACTGCCAGGCGCTTGATCTCAAGGCGCGCGCGGACGGACAGGGCACGCGCTTTGTCACCGTTCGCTTCGGCAACGTGCTGGGCTCGACGGGGTCTGTCGTTCCCCTTTTCCGCCGCCAGCTCGAGCGCGGCGGGCCTCTGACCGTCACCCATCCGGATATGCAGCGCTATTTCATGACGGTGCAGGAGGCGGTCGGGCTCGTGCTTGCCGCCACCGTGGTGCGGGTGAAGGACGAGGCGATCCCCGAATCGGCCCGCCAGGGCGGCATTTTCGTGCTCGACATGGGCAAGCCGGTGAAGATCGTCGATCTGGCGCGGCGCATGATCCGCCTTGCCGGGCTTCGCCCCGAGATCGATGTCGAGATCCGCTACATGGGGCTGCGGCCGGGCGAGAAGCTGCACGAGGAACTGTTTCACGGCCGCGAGCGGTTGATTGATCTCGGCATGCCCGGCCTTCTGATGGCAGCGCCGCGCATGGTCGATCTCGCCATCGTCGCGCGCGCGATTGAGGAGGCGGCGACGGCGGCGCGTGCCGGGCGGGAGGTGGCGGCCCTTTCTGTGCTGGCCGCGCTGGTGCCGGAGTTCGCCCGCGGCGGTGGCGAGGAGGCGACCCGGACGGCGCCCGGCGCCTGAACCGGTTGCGGCGGTGGGGCGAACGGCGGGCGGTTTGCTCCAGCGGCCCTTGCCGGGCGGGGAGCGGCCGGCCTATCCGCCGCGCCATGCTCCCTCTCGCCCCTGACGCAGCACTGCGCCATGCCGGGTTCTTCCTTGCGCTCAGCCTCCTCTCCGCCCTGTGCGTGCGGGTCGTGACCGCCTGGCGCATCCTCGATGTGCCGAACCATCGGTCGGCCCACGCCCGGCCCACGGCGAAGGGCGGCGGCCTCGGCGTTGTCGTCGCCACCTTGGCTGGGCTTCTTATCCAATACCGCTTCGCCACCCTCGCCCGCCTCGAAGACCCCTACTTCCTCGCCGTGATCGTCGGCGCGGCCGCGATCGCCGCCGTCTCGCTTGCCGATGACATCCTCTCCTTTCGCCAGCACTGGAAGCTCCTCGCCCAGATCGCGGCGGCGATCGCGCCTCTGCCCTCGGGGCTTGTGATCGACGCTCTGTCACTGCCGTGGATGGGCCCCACGCCCCTCGGGCCACTGGCTTGGCCTCTGAGCGTGCTTTGGGTGGTGTTCCTCACCAACGCGATGAATTTCATCGACGGGCTCGATGGCATGTGCGCCGGGATCGCCCTCATCGCCGCGCTCTTCCTGGCCGCGCTGGCGCTCGCGGAGGGTGGGGCCTTCGTCTACCTTGCAGCCCTGGGACTTGCCGCCGGCTGCGCGGGCTTCCTGCCGTTCAATGTGCCGCGGGCGCGCATCTTCCTCGGCGACGTCGGGTCGCAGTTCATCGGCTACATGTTCGCCATCCTCGCCATCGCCGCCGCGCGCTTCGACCAGGCACGCGTCTCACTCTATGTCGTTCCGCTATTGCTCGCGGTGCCCATCTTCGATGTCGGCTTCACCCTGATCCGACGCGCGCTGGCCGGCGAGAGGCTGGCGGAGGCGCATCGCGGTCACCTCTATCAGGTGCTGGCGCGGACGGGCGTGCCGCCTTTGGCGGTGAGCGCGCTTTCGGTTGCGATGACGGCCGCGCTCGGCCTGCTCGCCTTCCGCTTCGTCGCCCTCTCACCGCCCGCCAAGCTCGCGGTGGTGGCCGGCGTGCTCGCCGCGCTTTCCCTCTATGCGACTTGGGTGGCCTGGCGGGCGCGACGGGCTGGCCTCACCAGCTGGTCGGGGGTTTGACGAGTTCGAATGTCAGGCGCGGCAGCCCTGGCCCGATCCACTGCTCGGCCCGCCAGATCAGCCCGTCCTCGGCGCCGATCCAGAACCATTCGGTGAAGCGCTCGCCCCGCTCGGTGCGACAGGACTCAAAGGCGCGCAAGGTGGGCACTGCCTCGCCAAGGATGCTGATGGTCTCCTCCCCGTCCTCGCGATTGGCGCAGGTGATGGTGAGCCCCCAGACGTTGGGCGCGATGTCGACCAGCCGTAGATGCTCCCCTCCCGCCAGCGGCTTCGGCGGCTGGCCGTCGCGGAAGCGGGTTTCGGTGATCGCGCCCGCAAGCCCGGCCAGTGCAACGACGCGGCCCTGTTCGGTCGCGATCGCCACCCGGTCGGCGCTGAGCCAGATCTGCCGCCCGCCCTGGGACGAATGCAGCACGACGAAGGCCGGTTGCCGATTGCCCAAGGTGACGAGGGCTGACGCATACGGCAGGGCCAGGGCCTCGGCCCGGCTGATCGGGGGGGCGCGATCGGGTGCGACGGTCTCGGTCAGTGCCTCGACCACGGCTCCGCCCGGGGTGTCGCCGCAGGCTGCGAGGATGACGGCTATGGTGAGAACGACCGGAACGAATCGGATGCACGCCATGCAAGGAGGCTAGCACGAGCTCCATCACGCGCGCGGGAGGGAGGCGAATGCTCCCTAGCGCGGCGGCCGGGAGGAGGCTTCGGTCGCGCGCCAGCGTTGCGAGGTCGTCCGAAAGAAAGCCGCGATGCACCCCCCATCCAGCGTCGGCTCTGCGCCGGCTCCCTCCTTCGCTGCCGCCTGCCGGCTGTGGCTAACGTTTGGTCTGCTTTCGTTCGGCGGCGCGGCGGCGCAGATCGCCCTGCTCCATCGCTTGGTGGTGGCGGAGCGGCGATGGGTGAGTGAAGAGCGTTTCGCGCTTGGCCTTGCCCTCGCCCTGCTGTTACCCGGGCCGGAGGCGCACAAGCTCGCGACCTGGCTCGGGTTCTGCCTGCACGGGGTGGCGGGGGCGATGGCGGCGGGATTGCTTTTCATCCTGCCCGGAGCGGTCGCCATCGTCGCGCTCGGCGCGATTTACGCGCAGCATGCCGAAGCGCCGGTGCTCTCCGCCCTGTTCTTTGGGCTGCGCGGGGCGGTGCTTGCCATCCTAACCCAGGCCGTTTTGGCGCTCATCCGGCGCGTTGTTCGTGGCCCGAACGCATGGGCGGCTGCGGCTTTGGCGTTCACCGCTGCCTTTTTCTTCCATTTTCCTGCTCCGCTGATCATGCTGGCAGGGGCGTGCTTCGGCGTCGTCGGCAGACATCTCGCGCCGCGTGGGGCGGAAGAGGCCGCCCCCTCACCCGCCGCCGGCGTGTCGCCACGGCGAAGGGGTGTCATCGCCGCTGGCCTCGCGCTCATGCTGCTCTGGGCGCTTGCCGTGGCCAGCGCCGGTGCAATGGGCGAGGTGGCGGGCACAATCGGACGGTTCTTCGCCAAGGTTTCCGTCCTCGCCTTCGGCGGGGCCTATGCCATCCTGGCCTGGGTGGCAGAGGAGGCTGTCGTGCGCCGTGGCTTTGTGACGGCGGCCGAACTGATCGACGGGCTCGCATTGGCGGAAACCACGCCGGGGCCAACCATCCTGGTGCTGCCGTTCCTTGCCGTGCTGGCTGGGGCGCGCGAGGGAGGGCTGACCTACGGCACGGCGCTGGGGGTGATTGCCATCGTTTTGCTCTTTCTGCCGTCCTTCGCCCTGCTGCTGCTTGCGGTGCCTGTGGCGGACCGGCTCGCCGCGAGCCGCCGCGCCATCGCCGCGCGTGCCGGCATCACTGCCGCCGCGGTCGGGCTGATCGCAAGCCTCGGTGCGACCTTCGCAGGCGCTGTCCTGTTCCAAGGCCTCGCGTGGACCGGCTTCGGCCCTTTGCGTCTGCCCGTTCCTGATGCGCCCGATTGGGAGGCGGTCGCGGTCACGGGGTTTGCCTTCTTCGCCCTGTTCGCGCTTCGCCTCGGCGTGATCGGCACACTCGCTGGTTGCGCCGCGATCGGCGGCTTGATTCGCGCCCTCGCCTCTTGACAGGGATGAGGCCGCGGAGCATGAGGCGCGCCTCGGTTCGGGACGCGGGAGGAGCGAGGCTCCGCTGGCACCGCGGCCCCCTGGACAGTCGGGGGTGAGCGATGGCGAAGAAGGTCGTCGGTTACATCAAGCTGCAGATACCGGCCGGGAAGGCGAACCCCTCCCCGCCGGTTGGCCCGGCCCTCGGCCAGCGCGGGCTGAACATCATGCAGTTCTGCAAGGAGTTCAACGCGGCCACCCAGCAGATGGAGCCGGGCGTGCCGACGCCAGTGGTCATCACCGCCTATTCCGATCGCACCTTCACCTTTGTCATCAAGACCCCGCCGAACACCTATTTCCTGCTGAAGGCGGCGAAGCTCGAGAAGGGCAGCCAGACGCCAGGCAAGGGCCCGAAGGTCGGCAAGGTGACGACGAGCCAGCTGCGCGAGATCGCCAAGCAGAAGATGCGCGACATGAACTGCTACGACGAGGAGGCCGCCATGCGTATGCTTGCGGGATCCGCGCGCTCCATGGGCCTCGAGGTGGTGGAGGGCTGAAGCGATGGCGCACGTGCAGGGCCGCGTTGCCCCCGCTTCCGGCAAGTCCGCCGTCCCGCCGCGCGCGCTCAAGGCCGGCAAGCGGCTGACCACCCTCTACGGCGGTTTCGATCCGACCAAGGCCTATCCGCTCGACGAAGCGGTTCGCCTTGTGAAGCAGAACGCGCGGGCGAAGTTCGACGAGACGATCGAGATCGCGATGAACCTCGGCATCGACCCGCGCCATGCCGACCAGGCGGTGCGGGGCATGACCGTGCTGCCGAATGGCACGGGCAAGACTCTCCGGGTGGCTGTGTTCGCCAAAGGAGCGAAGGCCGAGGAGGCGAAGGCTGCCGGTGCCGACATCGTGGGAGCTGAGGATTTGGCCGAGGCCGTGCAAGGCGGCAAGATCGAGTTCGATCGCTGCATCGCGACCCCGGACATGATGGCGCTCGTCGGGCGCCTGGGCAAAATCCTCGGGCCGCGCGGGCTGATGCCCAATCCGAAGCTCGGCACGGTGACGATGGACGTGAAGGGGGCGGTGCAGGCGGCGAAGGGCGGGCAGGTTGAGTTCCGCGCTGAGAAGGCGGGCATCGTGCACGCCGGCATCGGCAAGGCGTCGTTCCCAGAGGAAAAGCTGATCGAGAACGCCCGCGCCTTCATCGATGCCATTATGAAAGCCAAGCCCTCCGGGGCGAAGGGTACCTATGTGAAGAGAATTTCCCTTTCCTCGACCATGGGGCCGGGGGTGAAGGTGGACCCCGCTTCGGTCGGGGTCTGATCGAGAGGTTTCGCCTCCGGCTTCAGGGGGCAACGATTCCGGCCGGGGGCAAGCGCCCACGCGCCGGAGTATGGGCGGGTCGGGTTCGATCCGCCCAATCCTGTCCGAGACCGCCTGTGGGGGTGACCCCGTAAAGGGCCTTCGGGCCCGCAAGCGGTAGACAGGAGGAGCCGATCGAACGCAACACCTGGGGCGAGAGTTCGCCTCAGAGATTGCGACGCGGTTCGGTCTTCTTCGTTCGGGCAGGCGAGCCGGACGGGTCGGGGCGGGCCAACGCCCGGGTCCGGGCCGTCCGTGGTGAAGGTCGGCACACCCGGGAATGGTCTCGGGTGCGCCGGAGCGATGGAGACGGGACGTGGACCGTACGGAGAAGAGGGAGCTGGTTGCTTCGCTCTCCGCCAGCTTCGCCTCCGCGCCGATCGTCGTCGTCACCCGCAATGCAGGGTTGACGGTGGCGGAGGTGTCGGAGCTGAGGCGACGGATGCGCGAGGCCGGGGCAACCTTCCGGGTGACGAAGAACCGTCTTGCTGCTCTCGCCCTTCGCGGCACACCGTTCGAGGCCGTGGTTCCGATGCTCAAGGGGCCGACCGCGCTCGCGTGGTCGGACGACCCCGTGGCGGCGGCCAAGACGGTGGTGACGTTCGCCAAGGCCAACGAAAAGCTGGTGATCATCGGGGGGGCGGTGGGAAGCCGCGCCCTCGATGCGGAAGGGGTCAAGGCACTGGCCGATTTGCCGTCGCTCGACGCGCTGCGGGCGAGGCTGATCGGCGTGCTGAAAGCGCCTCCGACACGGGTGGCGGGCATGCTCGCTGCTCCGGCCGGCCAGCTGGCCAGGGTGATCGGCGCCTATGCGCGCAAGGACGAGGCAGCGTGAGCCGGAACGCGACGTCGCCCTGAGCGAAACGTGATCGCGTAGCCCGCCCTGACCGGGTTGCGCCACCAGACCGAACCGAGTGTAGAAAGGAGATCCCAATGGCTGATCTTGCGAAATTGGTGGATGAGCTCTCGAGCTTGACCGTGCTTGAGGCGGCTGAGCTCGCCAAGATGCTCGAGGAGAAGTGGGGCGTTTCGGCCGCTGCCCCGGTTGCGGTGGCGGCGATGCCCGGCGCCGCGGTGCCCGGTGCTGCGGCCCCGGCGGCCGAGGCCGCTCCGCCGCAGACCGAGTTCACGGTTATTCTGGCCAAGGCTGGCGACAAGAAGATCAACGTGATCAAGGAGGTGCGCACGATCACAGGGCTTGGCTTGAAGGAGGCCAAGGACCTGGTCGAGGGCGCGCCGAAGGAAGTGAAGGCGGGCGTGAGCAAGGAAGAGGCGGAGAAGATTAAGAAGATCCTGGAAGAGCAGGGCGCGACCGTCGAGATCAAGTGATCGGTCGCGACCGCCTTCTCATAGCGGCTTCGGCCGCACACAGGTGCCGGGCGGAGGATGGGCTTCTCCGCCCGGCCATTGGCTTTGATACCGGCCGCCCGCGTGGTGGTCGTGGCCCTGGTGACGCCGTCCCGTGGGGCGGCGCGGGTTGCTCTGGTGGGAGAGCGGGTCGATGAGCGCATCGATGGTCGGATCGTTCACGGGCAAGAAGCGGATTCGCAAGAGTTTCGGGCGCATCCCGGAGGTTGCGCCGATGCCGAACCTGATCGAGGTTCAGCGCGCTTCCTACGAGGCTTTCCTGCAGATGAACGTGACGCCCGATGCGCGCAACCACACCGGGCTGCAGGAGGTGTTCAAGTCAGTCTTCCCGATCGACGATTTCGCCGGCCGTGGGCGGCTCGAGTTCGTGCAGTACGAGTTCGAGGAGCCGAAATACGACGTCGAGGAGTGCATGCAGCGCGGCATGACCTATGCCGCGCCTCTCAAGGTGCGCCTGCGCCTGATCGTGTGGGATGTCGACGAGGACACCGGGGCGCGCTCGATCCGCGACATCAAGGAGCAGGACGTCTACATGGGCGACATGCCGCTCATGACGGACAATGGAACCTTCATCGTCAACGGGACCGAGCGCGTTATCGTCTCGCAGATGCATCGTTCTCCGGGCGTGTTCTTCGACCACGACCGGGGCAAGACCCACTCCTCCGGCAAGTACCTGTTCGCCGCGCGAGTCATTCCCTATCGCGGCTCGTGGCTCGATTTCGAGTTCGACGCCAAGGACATTCTCTATGTCCGCATCGATCGGCGCCGCAAGCTGCCTGTCACCACGCTGCTCTACGCGCTCGAGAGCAGGGCGACGGAGAAGCTGCGCTCCGAACGCGAGGCGCGCGGTGAGTCTGTTGAACCGGGCGAGATCCAGGGCATGGATGCGGAGGAGATTCTGGCCACTGTGTACGGCCGGGTGGTGTTCTCGCGCGGGGCCAAGGGCTGGAAGCGGCCCTACGATGTCGAGGCGTTCCGTGGCGCGAAGCTGATGGAGCCGCTCATCGACGCCGCCACGGGCCAGGTGGTTGCGGAAGCCGGCACCAAGCTCACGCCGCGCAAGGCGCGGCAGATCGCCGAGGCGGGAACAGCCGAGGTGCTGATCGGGCGCACCGACCTGATCGGGCGCTACGCTGCGGAGGATCTCGTCGATCCGACGACGGGCCTCGTCTATCTCGAGGCGGGCGAGGAGATCACGGAGGCGAAGCTCGCGGACATCGAGGCGGCTGGCTTCGACTCCCTGCCCACACTCGCGATCGACCAGAACACCGGCCCGTGGCTTCGCAACACTTTGGTGATCGACAAGAACACCAATCGCGACGAGGCGCTGCTCGACATCTATCGCGTGATGCGCCCGGGTGAGCCACCCACCCTTGAGACGGCCGAAGCGCTGTTCAAGGGCCTGTTCTTCGACCCTGAGCGCTATGACCTCTCCGCGGTCGGGCGCGTGAAGATGAACATGAGGCTCGGCTTCTCGCTCGCCAACGTGCCGGACAGCGTGCGCACGCTGCGCAAGGCCGACATCCTGGCCGTGGTGCGGATGCTGCACGAATTGAAGGACGGTCGCGGCAACATCGACGATATCGACAATCTCGGCAATCGCCGCGTGCGCTCCGTGGGCGAGCTGATGGAGAACCAATACCGGGTGGGCCTCCTGAGGATGGAGCGCGCCATTCGCGAACGGATGAGTTCGGTCGACATCGACACTGTGATGCCGCACGATCTGATCAACGCCAAGCCGGCGGCAGCGGTGGTGCGCGAGTTTTTCGGCTCCTCGCAGCTCTCGCAGTTCATGGACCAGACGAACCCGCTCTCCGAGGTGACGCACAAGCGCCGCCTCTCTGCTTTGGGGCCCGGCGGCCTCACTCGCGAGCGGGCGGGCTTCGAGGTGCGCGACGTCCATCCCACGCATTACGGCCGAATCTGCCCGATCGAGACGCCCGAGGGCCCGAACATCGGGCTGATCAACAGCCTCGCCACCTATGCGCAGGTGAACAAGTACGGCTTCATCGAAACACCCTATCGCATGGTGAAGGATGGCAAGGTCCTGCCCGAGGTGCGCTACCTCTCTGCGATGGAGGAGGAAAAGCTCGTCGTCGCGCAGGCCGATGTGCCGATCGGGCCCGACGGCCGGATCGAGGCCGAGCTCGTCTCCGTCCGAAAGGGCGGTGACTACGCCATGGTGCCGCCCGAGCAAGTGACGGCAATCGACGTCAGCCCCAAGCAGCTCGTCTCAGTCGCGGCGGCGCTGATTCCCTTCCTCGAAAACGACGACGCGAACCGCGCGCTGATGGGTTCGAACATGCAGCGCCAGGCGGTGCCACTGATCGAGAGCGAAGCGCCCCTTGTCGGCACCGGCATGGAAGCCCCCGTCGCGCGCGACTCGGGGGCCAGTATTGTCGCTCGCCGGCCCGGTGTGGTCGACCAGATCGACGGGGCGCGCATCGTCGTGCGCGCCACTCGTGAAGACGGCACGACCGAGGGCGTCGACATCTACCGCCTGCGCAAGTTCCAGCGGTCGAACCAATCAACGTGCATCAACCAGCGCCCGTTGGTGAAGGTGGGCGATGTGGTGAAGGCCGGCGACATCATCGCCGATGGGCCGTCGACCGATCTCGGCGAATTGGCATTGGGACGGAACATTCTGGTCGCGTTCATGCCGTGGAACGGTTACAATTTCGAGGATTCGATCTTGATCTCCGAACGCCTGGTGCGCGATGACGTGTTCACCTCGATTCACATCGAGGAGTTCGAGGTGATGGCGCGCGACACTAAGCTTGGGCAGGAGGAGATCACGCGCGACATCCCGAATGTCGGCGAGGAGGCGTTGAAGAACCTCGACGAGGCGGGGATCGTCTACATCGGCGCCGAGGTGCGACCGGGCGACATCCTGGTCGGCAAGGTGACGCCCAAGGGGGAGAGCCCGATGACGCCTGAGGAGAAACTCCTGCGGGCGATCTTCGGCGAAAAGGCCTCCGACGTGCGCGATACCTCGCTGCGCCTTCCGCCCGGCGCGTCTGGCACGGTGGTGGATGTGCGCGTCTTCGCCCGCCGTGGCGTGGACAAGGACGAGCGCGCACTCGCCATCGAACGGGCCGAGATCGAGAGCTTGGCCAAGGACCGCGATGACGAGAAGGCGATCCAGGAGCGGAGCTTCCTCAACCGGGTGAAGGAGAAGCTTCTTGGCAAGACGGCGGCATCAGGCTTCAAGGGATTGAAGGCCGGAACGCTGATTACTGAAGAGGTGCTGGGCGAGATTCCGCGCGGGGCGTGGCGCAACATCGTCGTCACCGACGACGCGACGATGGCGGAGATCGAGGCGCTGAAGCGGGAGTTCGATGAGGCGGTGAAGAAGCTCGAGGCGCGCTTCCTGTCCAAGGTGGACAAGCTACAGCGCGGCGATGAGCTTCCCCCCGGCGTGATGAAGATGGTGAAGGTGTTCGTTGCGGTGAAGCGCAAGCTGCAGCCGGGCGACAAGATGGCGGGCCGGCATGGCAACAAGGGTGTGGTGTCCAAAGTGGTGCCGATCGAGGACATGCCGTTTCTCGAGGATGGCACGCCCGTCGACATCGTGCTCAACCCGCTCGGCGTGCCGTCGCGCATGAATGTCGGCCAGATTTTGGAGACACACCTTGGCTGGGCCTGCGCTGGGCTCGGTCGTCAGATCGGCGAGGCGTTGGATGCCGCGCGCCGGATGCGCGACGACGCGCCGCTGCGCGAGAAGTTGAAGGACATCTACGGCGAGGAGCTCTACCGCGAGCAGATCGCGCCGCTCACCGAAGCAGAACTTCACGAACTCGGCGAGAATTTGCGCCGTGGGGTGCCGATTGCGACCCCTGTCTTCGACGGTGCGCGCATGGACGACATCGAGGCGATGCTCGCGAAGGCCGGATTTGATCGCACGGGCCAGGCCTGGCTGTACGACGGCCGCTCCGGTGAACGCTTCGAGCGCAAGGTGACAGTGGGCTACATTTACATGCTCAAGTTGCACCATCTGGTGGACGACAAGATTCACGCGCGCTCGATCGGCCCCTATAGCCTGGTCACGCAACAGCCGCTGGGCGGCAAGGCGCAGTTCGGCGGCCAACGGTTCGGGGAAATGGAGGTGTGGGCTCTCGAGGCGTACGGTGCCGCTTACACCTTGCAGGAGATGCTGACGGTGAAGTCCGACGATGTTTCGGGCCGGACCAAAGTCTACGAGGCGATCGTGCGTGATCAGGACACGTTTGAGGCTGGCATTCCGGAAAGCTTCAACGTGCTGGTGAAGGAACTGAAGTCACTCGGGCTCAACGTGGAGCTTGAGACGCGCGGTACTTGAACGCGGCAGGCATCGGGAAGGGGCGAGGTGCTGCTCCTACCCGCGTAAACTTTCGTTCGCGGCAGCATCGCTGAGGCGATGAGGGTGAGGGCTGGACGATGAGCGAGTTGATGAAGATCCTCGGTCAGCAGGGCGGAACGCTGACATTCGACGAGATAAGGATTTCGATTGCGAGCCCGGATCAAATCCGCTCCTGGTCGTACGGCGAGATCAAGAAGCCGGAGACGATCAACTACCGGACCTTCAAGCCGGAGCGCGACGGGTTGTTCTGCGCTCGCATTTTTGGGCCGATCAAGGACTACGAGTGCCTCTGCGGCAAGTACAAGCGCATGAAGTTCCGCGGCATCATTTGCGAGAAGTGCGGCGTTGAGGTGACACTCGCCAAGGTGCGACGCGAGCGCATGGGCCACATTGAGCTCGCGAGCCCAGTGGCGCACATCTGGTTTCTCAAGAGCCTGCCCTCGCGCATCGCCCTTATGATGGATATGACGCTGAAGGATGTCGAGAAGGTTCTCTACTTCGAAAGCTATCTTGTGCTCGAGCCGGGGCTGACCGATCTGAAGCTCCATCAACTGCTCTCAGAGGATGAGTATCAACGCAAGATCGATGAGTTTGGCGAGGACGCGTTCTCGGTTGGCATTGGTGCCGAGGCACTGAAGGCCGTTCTTGCCGCGATCGACCTTGCGAAGGCAAAGGTCGAACTGCGTGCTGAATTGAAGGAGACGACGTCGGAGGCGAAGCGCAAGAAGCTCGTCAAGCGACTGAAGCTCGTCGAGGCGTTTCTCGAGAGTGGCACGCGCCCCGAGTGGATGATCCTGGAGGTCATCCCTGTCATTCCGCCGGAGCTTCGTCCGCTGGTGCCGCTTGATGGGGGGCGTTTCGCGACCTCCGATCTGAACGACCTCTACCGTCGTGTGATCAACCGCAACAACCGCCTGAAGAGACTGATCGAGCTGCGTGCGCCTGACATCATCGTGCGCAACGAGAAGCGCATGCTGCAGGAGGCGGTGGACGCGCTGTTCGACAATGGTCGCCGCGGCCGTGCCATCACGGGAGCGAACAAGCGGCCGCTCAAGTCGCTGTCCGACATGTTGAAAGGCAAGCAAGGCCGCTTCCGCCAGAACCTGCTCGGCAAGCGCGTGGACTACTCAGGCCGTTCGGTGATCGTCGTCGGCCCCGAACTGAAGCTCCATCAGTGCGGCCTGCCGAAGAAGATGGCGCTCGAGCTGTTCAAGCCGTTCATCTATTCCAAGCTCGAGAAGTACGGCCTTGCCACCACGATCAAGGCTGCAAAGCGGATGGTCGAAAAGGAGCGGCCCGAAGTCTGGGACATCCTTGAGGAGGTGATCCGCGAGCATCCGGTTTTGCTCAATCGTGCGCCGACCTTGCACCGACTTGGCATCCAAGCCTTCGAGCCTGTCCTGATCGAGGGGAAGGCCATTCAGCTGCACCCACTCGTGTGCACCGCCTTCAACGCTGACTTCGACGGCGACCAGATGGCTGTGCACGTGCCGCTCTCGCTCGAGGCGCAGCTCGAGGCGCGCGTGCTGATGATGAGCACGAACAACATCCTAAGCCCCGCCAACGGCAAGCCGATTATCGTGCCGAGCCAGGACATCGTGCTCGGCATCTACTATCTGTCGCTCGAGACGAAGGAGTTCGAGGAGGCCGACGACAAAACCGCGCCAGCCTTCAGCTCAATCGGCGAAATCGAGCAGGCGCTCGACGCGGGATTCGTCAACCTGCATACGAAAATTCGGGCGCGTCGCTCAACCATCGACGCCGCCGGCAGCAGGATTCATGAGCGTGTCGTCACCACGCCGGGGCGAATGCTGATCGGGGAGATCCTGCCGCGGCACCCGAACTTGCCCTTCAGCTTGGTCAACCGGCAGCTCACCAAGCGAGCCGTATCCGACGTGATCGATGCCGTCTATCGCCACTGCGGGCAGAAAGAGAGCGTGATCTTCGCCGACCGGTTGATGGGTCTCGGCTTCCGCTATGCGGCGAAGGCCGGCATCAGCTTTGGCAAGGACGACATGATCGTTCCTGCCAACAAGCGCGAACTCATCGCCAAGACCGAGGCTGAGGTGAAGGAGTTCGAGCAGCAGTATCAGGACGGGCTCATCACCTGGGGTGAGCGCTACAACAAGGTGGTTGATGCCTGGTCGCGCTGCACCGAGGAAGTGGCGGCCGCAATGATGAAGGAGATTTCGAAGAAGGAGAAGGGCAGGCCGATCAACTCGATCTGGATGATGAGCCACTCCGGCGCTCGCGGCTCGCCTGCGCAGATGCGTCAGCTCGCCGGCATGCGCGGACTGATGGCAAAGCCCTCAGGCGAGATCATCGAGACCCCGATCATCTCCAATTTCAAGGAGGGGTTGAACGTGCTGGAATACTTCAACTCCACGCACGGTGCCCGCAAGGGACTCGCGGATACGGCCCTGAAGACAGCGAACTCCGGCTATCTCACCCGGCGCCTTGTAGACGTTGCGCAGGATTGCATCATTGTCGAGGAGGATTGCGGCACCGAGAAGGGCATCACGGTGCGCGCGGTTCTCGACGGCAGTGAAGTGGTGTCGCCGCTTTCCGAACGCATCCTCGGCCGCACGGCCGCGCGGGACGTGATCGATCCGATCAGTGGCAGCGTGCTGGTTCCCCGCGGTAAGATGATCGAGGAGGCGGATGCCGACGCGATCGAACGCGCGGGAGTTGAGAGCGTGTTCATCCGCAGCGTGCTTACCTGCGAGAGCCGCACGGGGGTTTGCGCCCAATGCTATGGGCGCGATCTGGCGCGCGGCACGCCGGTGAACATCGGGGAGGCGATCGGGGTGATCGCGGCGCAGTCGATCGGCGAGCCTGGTACGCAGCTCACCATGCGCACCTTCCACATCGGCGGGGCTGCACAGCGCGGCGCGGAGCAGAGCCAAGTCGAGGCTGCGACGGAGGGCACGGTCTCGGTAAAGAACCGGAACGTCGTGCTCAACAGCCAGGGCGTGGCGATCGTGATGAGCCGAAACTGCGAACTCGTGCTGCTGGATGCACAGAAGCGCGAACGGGCGCGCTACCGCGTCCCGTACGGGGCGAAGCTGTTGGCCGACGAGGGGACTGAGGTGACGCGCGGCCATAAACTGGCCGAATGGGATCCCTACACGCTGCCCGTAATCACGGAGCGCGGCGGCATTGTGGAATATGTCGACCTGATCGACGGGGTGACCATCGTCGAACGCATTGACGAGGCGACCGGCCTCTCCTCGAAGGTGGTGGTCGACTGGAAGCAGGCAGCGAAGGGCGCAGATCTCCGTCCGCGCATCGTCTTGCGCGATGAGAAAGGCGAGATCGTGCGGCTGCCGAACAACGCGGAGGCGCGATACTTCCTGTCCGTCGACTCGATCCTCTCCGTCGAGAGCGGGCAGCGGGTGAACGCCGGCGATGTGCTGGCGCGCATCCCGCGCGAGAGCTCGAAGACGCGTGACATCACGGGCGGCTTGCCGCGTGTGGCGGAGCTCTTCGAGGCGCGCCGGCCGAAGGATCATGCGATCATCAGTGAGATCGACGGCAGGGTCGAGTTTGGGAAGGACTACAAGGCGAAGCGTCGCATTGTGGTGAAGAACGACGAAACCGGCGAGGAGCGCGAGTACCTGATCCCGAAGGGCAAACACGTTTCAGTTCAGGAGGGAGACCATGTACGGCGGGGCGACCCGCTGGTGGATGGACCGCGGGTGCCGCACGATATCCTGCGCGTGCTCGGGGTCGAGGCCCTCGCCAACTATCTCGTGAACGAGATCCAGGACGTGTACCGGCTGCAAGGCGTGAAGATCAATGACAAGCACATTGAGGTGATCGTCCGCCAGATGCTGCAGAAGGTCGAGATCGAGGACCCGGGCGACACGACCTTCCTTGTCGGCGAGCAGGTGGATCGGATCGAGTTCGAGATGGAGAACGAGGCCCGAATCGCCGCGGGCGAGCGCCCGGCAAAAGCGTTCCCGGTCCTGCAGGGCATCACCAAGGCGAGCTTGCAGACGCACAGTTTCATCTCGGCAGCCTCCTTCCAGGAAACGACGCGCGTGCTGACCGAGGCCGCGGTTGCGGGCAAGGTGGATACGCTCGCCGGGCTGAAGGAGAACGTGATCGTCGGCCGCCTCATCCCTGCCGGAACTGGCAACGTGATGATGCGTCTCAAGGCGCTCGCCGCGCAGCGCGACAGGACGCGGGTCACCCCCGTTCACGCGCCCGCGCTTCCAGGGGTGGAGGCGGCCGAGTAGAGCGGTCTGCCGGGCGCTATGCAATTCAGGGCACGCAGTCCCGTACAGCGTTCCCGGCGGCGGCATGCTTGACGGCAGCCGCCACCGCCGGTAACGTCCTGCAGTCTCGCGTACCGAAGGGTCACTGCGGGGCTTCTGGGATGTGATCGGCTCCGGCGCCGTTCTCCGATGGGGAGCTTAGGTCGGGGTCGCTAAATGTATCCTCCAGGCTGTCGCCCTTGGGCCGACGGCCAGGGGTGTTTGTTTTGGCAGGTGTTCGACCGGGGGACCGGCGCGGCGCGAGGGATGGGATGCCTACGATCAATCAGTTGATCGCCAGGGGGCGTGAGACGAAAAAGAAGAGAAACAAGGTGCCAGCGCTACAGGGCTGTCCGCAGAAGCGCGGCGTGTGCACTCGCGTCTACACCACCACGCCGAAGAAGCCGAACTCAGCTCTGCGCAAGGTTGCCAAGGTCCGCCTTGTCAACGGCTATGAGGTGGTGTCGTACATCCCAGGTGAAGGTCATAATCTTCAGGAGCATTCCGTGGTAATGATCCGGGGCGGGCGCGTGAAGGATCTGCCCGGCGTGCGCTATCACATTCTGCGGGGTGTTCTCGACACGCAGGGCATCGCGAAGCGTCGTCAGCGCCGGTCGCTGTATGGCGCGAAGCGGCCGAAGTGAGCGGGGAGATTTGACCCATGTCGCGTCGCCATCGCGCCGAGAAGCGTGAGGTTCTTCCCGATCCGAAGTTCGGAGACCTCGTTCTTTCAAAGTTCATGAACGCCCTGATGTACGACGGCAAGAAGAGTGTCGCGGAAGCAATCGTGTACGGCGCCCTGGATACAGTGAAGCGTCGTGTGGGTGGCTCGGCCGACCCGCTGCGCGTGTTTCATGAGGCCGTGGAGAATGTGAAACCTGCTGTCGAAGTGCGCAGTCGGCGTGTCGGGGGTGCGACCTACCAGGTTCCGGTGGAGGTTCGATCGGAGCGACGACAGACCTTGGCGATCCGATGGATCATCGACGCAGCGCGCAAGCGCAGTGAGCATACGATGGAGGAGCGGCTTTCCAACGAGTTGCTCGATGCAGCGAACAACCGCGGTGCGGCAGTGAAGAAGCGTGAGGACACGCACCGGATGGCTGAGGCCAACCGGGCTTTCTCGCACTATCGGTGGTGACGCGAACGGAACGGCAAACGGACGAGCGATAGGAAGAAGCCATGGCGAAGGCGAAGTTCGAGCGGACGAAGCCGCACTGCAACATTGGCACGATTGGTCATGTCGATCATGGCAAGACGTCGTTGACGGCTGCGATCACCAAGGTTTTGGCGAAGACGGGTGGTGCGACGTACACGGCG
>CALBEG010000240.1 GCA_937927455.1 uncultured Elioraea sp.
CATGGTGAACCCCTCGAGATAAGGCCAGGGATACCAGGCCTGGCGGAAGCCGGGCGCGATGCGAGGGTTCTGGAAGCTCTCGAAGACGACGTAGCGCGCTGAGCCGAGCGGCTCGATCCAGCGAATGAACGCGGCAAGCGGGAAGCCGACCCAAGGGACGGCCATTGCCCAGCCCTCGACGCAGCGCATGCGGTAGGTGCGCTCCTCGAGAGGGAAGCGTCGGATCAGCGCGTCGACGTCCACCGTGCGCGGCGTCGGCACAAGGCCATCGATGGTGACCGCCCAGGGGATCGTCTCCAGGCGCTGTGCCGCACGCCAGATGTCTTTCTGCGCGCCGAACTCGTAGAAGTTGTTGTAGGTGATGGCGTACCGGGCCTCGGTCAGCGGCCGGTCCAGCGGATAGGCGGTGGAGCGCGGCGCCCGGTAGAGATCGCGCGCCGCGTCAGCGGCGACCCGGGCATCCCACCATGCTGTGGGGTCGCGTCCCATGGCCGCGGTGGGGGAGGGTGCTGCGGCGAGTGCCGCCATGCCGGCGACCAGGGCGCGGCGAGCCAGCACGACCCGTTCCGGCGTCAGCCTTTCGCCGCCGATCTCCCAGGCACGACGCCTGATCGGGTGCATGCTCCTCCTCCTTTTCCATCTGTATGCGGACGTCGATGCGATAGCGCCCGGCATGCAGAGTGGAATGTCACATCGGGGTGACAAGGTCAGTCGGCGGCGTCTTCGCGGGCCCGGGATCAGGGGCGGGCTGTGCGTCCGCTTCCGGCTGTGGCGAAGGCGCAGGCAGCAGGCGGTAGCCCTTCAATCGCAGGCAGAAGCCCGTCAGGTCTTGGATCAGGTCCAGACGTGAGAGATCGGCGAAGGCGTAACCGTATGGAAAGTATCCGAACCGGAATGGATCGCGCCGCCAGGGAAACATCGTGGGGCCCGGTCCATACCAGCCCCATGGCCAACGCCGGTTGACCTCCAGCAGCGCAGCGTCGCGGCACTCGGCAATCTCCGCTGCGGAGGCAAGAGCGCCCGTATCCGGTTTCCGCCACGCCGCCGGGGTCGTTGCACAGCCGGCCGCGGCGGCCAAAGCGAAACCGATCATGACTTGGCATCGCTTCATCGTACGGCTTCCCACTGGGCGAGGCATGACCCGCACAAATGTCCGTCACACGCGCACCACACCACACGAGGATTTGGGCCGGACTGCGGCTGGGCAGTAAGGGGGCTGGTGGGGATACCGGTGGGGAGTAGGCTGCTGACCGTGCGCTCATTTTGCTTTGCATTCTGCATCGCAGAACAAAAAGAGGGGCTGCGCCGACCGGCACAACCCCTGAGTTTTGGTTGAGGAAGGCTAAGCTGCCGCGACGGTTTCCACCATCGCGAGCGCCCTTAGGGGTGCATCAGCCGTGCCAACCTTCATGAAGGCTTACGCCACCCGACGGGAGACCGGCCGGGAGTGATCGAGAACGGCCTCAAGCCGCGCCGCAGCCAATCGTGCAAACTTGCCGATCATGGCCTTTCGTCGCGCTGCCGCCAGGGGCCGCAAGGCAGGCGCGCGCAGCACGTCTCCCCCCTCGCGGTCGACCACGGCAAGGCCGATCCCGTCTGGGATCAGCGAGAGAGGAAACCCGACTGGAACAGCAAAGACAAGTGCATCGCAGAATGCGAGGTAGCCCCTCCATTTGTGATCGCGGCGAAAGTCCTCTACCCCTGATTTGACCTCGACAATCGTCAGCCGGTCGTCGGCCGACAAGGCGAGCAAATCCGCCCTCCCCCCATTTGGCAACGGCACCTCGCGCAGCACCTGTTGGCCGAGAGCGGAGAACAGACGCGCCGCCCCGCGCGTGAGTTCGGCCGCTCCACGCCGAGGGTCGGGGAACGCTTCTGTCACAAGCCCCATGGTACAGGGAGGCTATCACGCCCAGCCAGCGTCGCGTGATGAAAGCCTATCCGTTCGCGTCGATGTCAAGCGCGTAGCCCGCCGCGCGCACCGTGCGCACGACATCGAGCTCGTCCGGGGCGTTCAGGCTTTTGCGAAGGCGGCGGATGTGCACGTCCACCGTGCGCGGCTCGACATGGATGTCCGGCCCCCAGACCGCGTCCAGAAGTTCCTCGCGCGAGAACACACGGCCCGGATGCTGCATAAAGAATTCGAGCAGGCGGAACTCCGTTGGCCCCAGATGGACGTTGCGCCCATTGCGCGTGACGCGGTGCGCGGCGAGATCGAGCACGATGTCGTGGAACTTCAGCGTGCCCTTTGACGGGGTCGCGCCGGAACGCCGAAGCAACGCCCTGATCCGCGCCACCAGATTATCGATGCTGAACGGCTTCGTGATGTAGTCGTCTGCCCCGGTGTTGAGGGCGCGCACGGAGTCTGTTTCCTCCGCCCTCGCGGTGACCATAATCACCGGCAAGTCGCGCGTACCGGGGCGGCGGCGGATCTGACGGCAGACCTCGATGCCCGAGATCGCCGGCAGCATCCAATCCAGCAGGACAAGATCCGGCCGCGTCTCAGCGATCTTGGTGATCGCCTCCTGCCCGTCCGCCGCTTCGTCCACGCGAAACCCCTGCCGCTCCAGATTGTAGCGCAGCATGGTAACGAGCGGCGCTTCGTCCTCGACGATCAGGATCAGTGGTTTCAGCATTCCTCGCGCTTCTCCAGCCCGCGCGCTCAAACTCCCGCTGGCGGCTCAACGATGGCGAACGGACTGTCGTCACGCTTCGGCCGGTCTTTCATCAGCTCTTCGCCGAGTTCGATAAAGCGGATTGTTTCGGCGACGTTGGTGGCATGGTCGCCAATCCGCTCCACGTTCTTGGCGATGAAGAGGAGATGCGTGCACGGAGTGATATTGCGTGGATCTTCCATCATGTAGGTGAGCAGGCTGCGGAAGACGGCGTTATAGGCCTCATCGACTTGCTCATCACGCTCCCAGACTGAATTCGCCTTCTCCACGTCGTGCGAAGCAAAGGAATCGAGCGTGTCTTTGAGCATCTCCTGCACGATCCGGCTCATGCGCTGGATGGGGCCAACGCTGATGGATGGCGGGACCTGCGCAAGGACGATGGTCCGCTTGGCGATATTGGAGGCGTAGTCGCCGATCCGCTCGAGATCGAGCCCCATGCGGATGGCGCCCACCACCAGGCGAAGGTCGGAGGCCATCGGCTGGCGCAGCGCCAGCAACTTGACAGCCTGGTCTTCCGCCGCGCGGCACAGGGAATCCAGTTCGACATCACGCTGCACAATGTGTGCCGCCATGTCGGCATCAAGCTTGACAAGGGCGGTGATCGCCTCGGTCAGCGCCTTCTCGGCAATACCGCCGAGCCTGAGCAACGTGTCGCGCAACCGCTCCAGCGCTTCGTCGAAGGACTTTACCGTGTGATCGGCCATGCCTGCTCTCCTTCCGGTCAGCCGAAGCGTCCGGTGATGTAGTCCTGCGTCCTGGGCGATTTGGGCTTAGTAAAAATCGTGTCGGTATCCCCGTACTCGACGACGCGTCCGAGATACATGAACGCCGTATTGTCGGAGACGCGGGCTGCCTGCTGCATGTTGTGAGTCACGATGACAATGGTGAACTGCCCGCGCAGTTCATCAATCAGTTCCTCGATTTTTGCAGTCGCGATCGGGTCGAGCGCGGAGCACGGCTCGTCCATCAGCAGAACTTCCGGGCTGCCCGCAATCGCGCGTGCGATGCAGAGCCTCTGCTGCTGGCCGCCGGAGAGCCCGAGTGCGCTGTCGTCGAGCCGGTCCTTTACTTCGTCCCAGAGCGCCGCGCCGCGCAGGCTGCGCTCGACTGTCTCCTGGACCAAGGCCTTGTCGCGCACGCCGTCGACTCGCAGGGGATAGGCCACGTTTTCGAAGATGGACATCGGAAACGGGTTCGGCTTCTGGAAGACCATGCCCATGCGCTTGCGGATTGCGATGACATCCGCACCCGGAGCGTAGATGTCTTCCCCCTCCACTTTGATGGTACCCGAAATGCGGAGGCCATCGATCAGATCGTTCATCCGATTGAGCGATCTGAGCAGCGTCGACTTACCGCAACCGGACGGCCCGATGAGCGCCGTGACCAAACCGGCCTGGATCGAGAGCGTATTGTCGAACAGAGCCTGCTTGGTCCCGTACCAGAGATTGAACTCCATAATCTCGACGGCTTCACCGCGACCACCAACCCGAACATGATATTCGGTGGGCGGAAATTCTTCCGCAGGAGAAGCAAGCATCGTGTCCGGCATGGTATGTTCCCCTCTTGCCCGCCTTCGTTCGCGTCAGAACTGGCTGCCGGCGAACTTTCGTTTCAACCGGTTCCTGATCGTGATCGCCGTCAAGTTCATCACGAGGATGAGGAAAATCAGCAGCAGCGTGGTCGTGTAGACCATCGGCTTGCCGGCCTCAGAGTTGCGGCTCTGGAACCCCACATCGAAGATGTGAAAGCCCAGATGCATGAAGCTGCGCTCGAGGTGGATAAAGGGAAAGAAACCATCGATCGGCAGTTCTGGCGCCAGCTTGACCACCCCGACCAGCATCAGCGGCGCCACTTCACCGGCACCACGCGCCATGGCGAGGATGACTCCGGTCATGATCCCAGGGAGGGCGCGTGGCAGGACAATGTAGCGGATGGTCTGCCACTTCGACGCGCCGCACGCGAGGGAGCCCTCGCGCATGGAGCGGGGCACTGCTGCCAGCGCTTCTTCTGAAGCGACAATCACCACCGGTACGGTCAGCAGCGCCAAGGTCAGCGATGCCCACAGAAGACCACCCGTACCGAAGGTGGGGCTTGGCAGCTTCTCCGGGAAGAACAGCGCATCGATCGATCCGCCTACGGTATACGCGAAGAAACCAACACCAAACACGCCGTATACGATTGACGGGACACCAGCGAGATTGTTGACCGATACGCGCACGGCCGACACGAGCCGTCCCTGCTTCGCATATTCGCGCAGATAGATTGCGGTGATAACGCCGAAAGGTGTCACAAACACCACAAGCAGCAGGGTCAGAGCGACGGTTCCGAACAGCGCCGGCAGAATGCCCCCTTCCGTGTTGGCCTCGCGTGGTTCGTCAGTCAGGAACTCAAACCAACGAGACCCGTAGATGCCGAGCTTCTGCAGAAGGTTCACATCATTCGCCGGATAGAAGCGAACGATGGTGCCGAGCGGCTGAACGCGCTCCCGCCCGCCGATCTCCACCAGCGTGACCGTCTCCGCCTCATGCTCGCGCATCAGGGCTTGGGCCCGTGCGGACAATTCCTCGAATTGCCGCTGATAGAATGCCTCGCGCTCGACGAAGCGCGCACGCGCCGCCTCCAGCTCGCGGCTGCCTTCGGAATACTGTAGCGCAGCCCTGCGCAGGCGAAGCCGTTCACTTTCGAGGTAGTGGTTGACCTCGCCGATCTCGACACGCTGGATTGACCGGATCTGCAGAAAACGGTCTCGCGCCACGCGGTGCGCCTGTCGAACCTCGTCGGCCCAAGGATCGGTGACAGGAACCGTGCGACCATCGCGGACAAATGAAGCGATCCGCCCAACGAACACGCCCCATTCCTGGCGCTCGAACAACACCATGTCACGCGGAAACTCCTTGGCACGCGCCTGGAAATCGGCCACCCAGCGGAAATCGTCGCCGTAGAGATCGAAATTGCCGGTCCGGTAGAGCGTGCGACTGGCGTAGCCGCCATTGGCCGCGATCTCGGCCTGCGCCTCCGGCGGCAGTGTCGCCAACACCTCCTGGCCGACGCGGAAGCTGGCCGTGCGCGACGGTTCTCCGGCCACCAGCGAACCATCCGTCAGCGTGACGACGGCAATCGGCTTGGGCCAGAACGTCGCCAAACCGTTCCAAAGCACCAGCAGCACCAGGGAGAGGATCATCACGATCGCGATGCACAGAGCGCCGCCGAGCAACCAAAGGTTCGGCTGCCCCTCCGCTTTCAGATCGATGAGGCGCGTTTTGCCCTCCAACAGACGCGGCGAGGGCCGGCTGCCGCGGCGCGACGGATCGGTGCCGGCACGCCCGGTCGATGCCGTTTCCGGAGAAGAAATCGCGTCCATCGCCATGTCGCCACCTCCCTGCTGATGCGTATCAGAGGCTCGCCGCCCTACGGCGGAAACGCTGCCGCACCAGTTCCGCCAACGTATTGATCACAAAGGTCATCGCGAACAGAGTAAGCGCAGCGAGGAAGAGCGTCCGATACAGCGTGCCGTCCTTCACCGCCTCAGGCAGTTCGACCGCAATATTAGCGGACAGCGTGCGGAGACCGTTGAAAATATTCCACTCCATGATTGGGGTGTTCCCCGCCGCCATGACGACGATCATCGTCTCGCCGACGGCGCGCCCCATGCCGATCATGATTGCCGCAAAGACCCCGCTGAACGCTGTTGGCAGAATGATGCGCACGGCCGTCTGCCAGGGCGTGGCACCGCAGGCGAGAGAGGCACCACGCAGGTGTTCCGGCACACCATTCAGCGCGTCCTCGGCGATCGTGTAGATGTTGGGAATGACGGCAAAGCCCATGATGAAGCCCACAACGAGCGTGTTTCGCTGCACGTACGTATCAACAAGGCCGCCGCGAGGATCGTAGCCGAGCGCGGTTAGCCCGAGAGCGACCACGAAGGCAACCAGGACAGCGAGAGCCAAACTGACCGCCCATCGCCCAAAAGCAACACCGCCCGCACGCACCCGCCTGGTCGCGCCGATCGCACTGTCGAGCCAATCGTCAACAAACCGAGATCGCAGCCAAAGGACGAGGAACAGGGCGAGCGGTGTCAGCAAAGCAGTGGTGAAACCAAGCGGTCCTCCCCTCGTCCCGTCTAGCCACGCCTTAATGTCACCAGCGAAGATCAGCGCCTCCACACCATCCGCCAACAGAAGCGCTACTTGTACGCCGAGATAGAGAACAACCAAAATCACCAGCAATTTCGGTATACCCTCAAGTCGAAGCATAAAACTCCGAGGAAGTATTTGCCAGATAAAGGCTGCGGCCAGAAGGGCAATCGGGATGCAGAAAAAGACCAACAACACAGCAGTTACCCAATCCTCAACCCAAGGTGCAAGAATGAGGGCAGCGATGAAGCCTAGCACGACTGTCGGTAGTGCCTCCATCATTTCCACGGCAGGCTTGACCACCGCGCGCACACGGCGATGCAGGAACTCGCTCGAGTACATCGCTGCACCAAGGGCAAGCGGGACGGCGAACAACATCGCGTAGATGGTTGCTTTCCAAGTCCCGAAGATCAGCGGCACGAGGCTGAGTTTGGGCTCGAAGTTGTCAGAGCCCGAGGAGGATTGCCAGGTGAAGGTCGGCTCAGGATATCCCTCGTACCAGACGCGCCCGAAGAGCGTATGCAAGGTCGTTTCGGGATGAGGCGCAGAAATCGTCCAATAGGTCGCCTTGCCTGTATTGGTCAAAGCGATGATCGCATCTTCACGCGGGGATAGCACCAATCCCTCATACCCACCAACGACGTCAGATTTCGCGAGCCGCAAAAGCACCCGTTCCGAGGTGCGGTGCCGAAGCCACACATTGCCGCCTGCATCGGCAGTGATGAACATCTTGCTGCGTGTCGACGCGCTCACCGCGCCGACCGATCCAGCATGCGGCTCAAGCGGACTGACGAGAACAAATTCCGACCCATCCGTGCCGCGCGCATTCGGCCGCTCAAGCACGAAAAAGATATCGACCGTGCCCCTGGACCCCGTCACCACAAGGGATTGTTCGCCGATGAGAAAATACATACCAGTCATTTGCTCGCCACCACGCGTTGCTTGGTAGCGCTCCACGAGCTTCGGATTGTCGAAATCCCGAGTGTCGTAGCGATACAGCACACCGTCCACCGTCCCAACCACCACGGTATCGGCACCCTCCGTGAGCAGGACGGATTTGGGAACGGTTCCCGGAGGCAGGGGCGGCAGTTCTGAGTTACGAACGACCGTTCTCATCTGCCGAGTCATCAGGTTCAGGCGCCCTTCCGCACGCGACAGCCGCACCACACCGGCAGCATCGATCGTCACAAACGACCGCACAGGCCGCTCAACCGTTCCGCCCACCCGAAGATCGGCGGCGATAATCGGCACGCTCGAAATCCGTTGCCGGTCATCGAGGGCGAGATCAACCGTGACAACCCGCACCTGATCTCCAGGGATACGGGAAAAGACTTGGCGCCCGTCCGTTACGTCGCGCGCATCGAGCTGCCGGGCACCGGAGGGAATAACCGTCGCGTCGCGAATAACAGCGGAAATATCAAAGCGCCCGAAGCGCACCGACCCATCGGCAAAGCCGAAGAGCACCTGGTCACGCCGCAGCGTCCGCGCAAAACTGGTGACTTCGCCGCCGAAATCGAACTTATCCTCCGCTAACATGCTGCCCGTCGGCGCATGCACGCGCACCAGACGGCCATCCTTCTGCAGGGCAAAGGCGATCGTACGATTTTCATCGACGTTAATCATCAGCGTCGACGTCCCCGCAGTTCCCATGTTGTATTCCACGGAACCGTTCAGCTCGGCCCCGCGAAACAAAGGAACGGCGACCTGGGCCAAGAACACCATAATGGCAAAGACGGCGAAGATGACGAGCAGCCCGCCGACACTGATAATCACGTTGGCAGAGCGATCAGCGATGACGACGGACCGCCGCGTCATGCGATTCTGACGACGAATGCCAATACGCTCGGTGACGGGCGGGGCTGTGTCGGGGGGCATCGATCTGGTCCCTTTCTTTGGTGAGCAGGACGCAGTCCGCAGAATGCGAGCCTGTCCAAGGGAGCCGGGCAAACGCGCCCAGCTCCCTGCCGACCGTGTCAGTTTCCAGCGAACGACAAGCCCATTGCCTTCATGTCATCCTCGGCAATGGCCCGCGTGATCGGGAAGTAACCGTCCTTGATGGTCGCTTCCTGACCCTGACGGCTGAAGATGAAGCGGATGAACTCACGACGCAGCGGGTCCATCTGCTGGTTCGGGTTAGCGTTGGTGTAGACATAAAGGAAACGCGCGAGAGGATAGTCGCCGGCCACTGCGTTCTCGACCGTCGCGTCGTAGCAGGTCTCGCCCGGCTTAGAAGCAAGCGGCACAGCGCGCACGTCGGCCGTCTTGTAGCCAATGCCGGAGTAGCCGATGGCGAACCGGTCAGACGCAACACCCTGCACGACCGTTGACGAGCCAGGCTGCTCCTTCACCTGGTCCTTATAGTCGCCGCGGAAAAGAGCAACTTCTTTGAAGTACCCGTAAGTGCCGGAGGCCGAGTTACGACCGTAAAGGCTGATCGGGCGGTTCGCCCACTCTCCGGTCAAGCCGAGCTGTCCCCAGGTGGTGATGTCCGTCGGGTGGCCGCCGCGACGCGTCTTGGAAAAGATCGCGTCCACCTGCTGCATGGTCAGGCACCGGATCGGGTTGTCCTTGTGCACATACACCGCAAGCGAATCGATTCCACCACGGATGACAGCCGGCGGATAGCCAAAGCGCTGCTGAAACGCGTCCCGCTCCCGCTGGTTCATCTCGCGGCTCATCGGACCAAACTGCGACGTTCCCGCGATCAGAGCCGGCGGAGCCGTAGAGCTGCCCTTCCCCTCGATCTCGATCCGGACATTCGGGTACATTGCCAGGAAGCCTTCAGCCCACAATGTCATCAGGTTGTTCATCGTGTCAGAGCCGACAGACTTTAGGCTCCCCGAAATGCCGCTTACCGGTGTGTAGTTGGGAAGCTGCGGATCGATCTGGATCGCCTGCGCGAAGGCATGTGAGGACAGAGCAACAGCCGCGATTCCAGCCAACAGCACCATTTTCATGAGACCACCCTCCTTTTGCTTACTGCGCCAAACCGTGCCGAACAGGCCCCAATCGACGCAAACGATCGACCGGAGGCGCGCCCGATCGATCAAACGACGCGCGGATGATAGGGTTGACGCAAGAAATGCTTGTTTAGCTTCTGTGAAACTTTGATGAAACCGTCTTAGCAGCCGCGCCACCGCTGCGCACCCCCGGGTCAGACGGCGTCTTGCGAACGCTCCTCATTTCCGACGGCTAAAGACAGGCACGTCTTCATCGAAATTTCATCGTCGCTGGCACAGCGTTGTATTAAACCCCGGCGTGTCGTGTTTTGCCGGGAGTTGGAGACAATGCAGCGAACCTGGTTGGCGTCTCTGTGTGGTGCCGTTCTGTTCACCTCCGTCGCCGTTGCGTCGGGGCCGGTGAGCCTTGGCAGTCCCCATGATAAGCCGGGGTTCGTGACCGCCGTCGTCGAGGGTCGCCTGTGGGTGTTCAAGGCAGATGATGCCAAAAACATCGAGGAGTTCCGGCAGAGCGGGGAACTCGGCAAAATGGCAAGCCGGATCGCTGCTGGCCCGAACAGGATGACCATCCGCGCCCCCGATATGGAGACGATCGAGCGATATCTCGAAGCCCGCTGAAATTGCCCCCCACCTCGGTCTGCGCGCTAGCGACAGCGCGCAGGCTGAGCGCTGGTGTTCAACGGCTTAGGCTGTTCGGCGATCACTAGAAAAGAATAGGCGACGCCGCAGGGGGTTGGTCAGCTCCCCAGTTCACGTCTGTTGTTAGGTCTACAGGACTTTATTGTTGGCCTGGCGCATAGCCTCCCCCAAGGGCGGGCGGCCCGTCGCTGCAACGGACGCGACGCAGCGTTCCGTTTAACACGTTCCCATGGCTGGTCACGCCACCCCATTCCAAAGCGCACGACCTCAAGCGCTTCGTGAAAGAGAACCGGGGAGCTCCGCCGGTGGTCGCCGGTCGGCCTGATTTCGATTTGCCGCCACAACGCCGACACGACCAAAGGCTGAGGGGCGAACCATTCCTCGTCGGTCATCAGAATGCGTCAACGCCGGTCGCCGTGCCAAACATCGGCTTGCCACCGCGCCCCAAGCCGCCCAAACGCCGTGGCGGGCAGTTTGTTCGCACCACAGGTCTTTGGCTTTCACAGGCTCCAACCAAGGCAGCGGCCCCTGGACAGCGTTTGCCTTACACGGTCGCGCGAAGGCCCAGCCCACGACGCACGCTTGAGATCGCGACAGATGGTGGGAGCGGTCGACATCACGCCGAGCCTGCTGTGCGCCCCGAATGAGCGCTTCAGCCCAAAGACGCCAGCAAGGCGGCGATCGATGCCGTGGCGTTGACAAGAAACACGGGCAAGATGGTCGGAGCGGCGGGATTTGAACCCACGACCCCCAGTCCCCCAGACTGATGCGCTACCAGGCTGCGCTACGCTCCGACGCGCCTCCTCTTGGCGCGGCCGTCCCGGCAAGTCAATCGCGAGCCCGCGGCCGCCGTCGCTTGATCGCCCCGCCCAGAAGGGACCGGATGGCCCGCAACTCGCCGAGGGCATCGGTCAGCGCCGACCGGATGGCGACCGACCGGTCGCCGCCGCTGCCGGCAGCACCCCCCGCAGGCCCCGCTGAACTGACGGACGGCGCGCGCGCTGCCTCGGCGCGGACCCTCACCACCGGTTTTGTGACTGGCAGAGGCGCCTCCATGGGCGGCTGCGGCAAACCGGGCAGCGGCAGTTGTGGGCGTGGCGCTTCGTCCTCCTCCCGCTCCGTCGCTGCAGGCTCGACTTCGCCAACGGTGCCGTCGCGCAGCAGCCGCTGCACGCCTTTGATCGTATAGCCCTGAATATAAAGGAGATCGCTGATGCGCCGCAGCAGGTCCACATCCTCCGGGCGATAGTACCGCCGGCCGCCACCGCGCTTGAGAGGGGCGAGTTGCGGAAATTTGGTCTCCCAGAAACGCAGAACGTGCTGCGGGATGTGCAACTCGTCGGCCACCTCGCTGATCGTGCGAAAGGCGGTCGGCGCCTTGCGACCCCGCCGGTGTTCCGACACCTCGTCGTCGTGGGAACCGGTCATGCCTCGTCGTCGACGGCAACAGGAGTTTCGCCGTTGATCCGTGCCCTCAGCACTTGGCTCGGACGAAAGACGAGCACCTTGCGTGGCGGAATCGGCACCTCAACCCCAGTCTTCGGGTTGCGCCCTATCCTCCTGCCCTTTTGGCGCACGGCAAAGGTCCCGAAGGCACTGATCTTCACCGATTCGCCACGCTGCAGGGCATCGGCCACGAGCTCCAGTACACTCTCGACAAGGGCGGCGGATTCGTTTCGTGACAAGCCGACCTCTCGATAGACGGCATCCGCCAAGTCGGCGCGCGTCACGGTCCGTCCCACCTCTCATCCCCCTCTCATTCGCTCAGGACCGTAACAGCCCGCCGCGCGAGGCGTCAACGAATGGCGAAAAGTCAGACCTTTAGCCAGCGCTGGCTCGGTCGCTTGGACAGAACACCACTCGGAGAGCCGAGAGCGTCAAACACGCAGAAGGGCGGCGCCCCACGTCAGCCCGCCGCCGATCGCCTCCATCAGCACGAGCTGGCCTGGCTTGAGCCGCCCATCGGCCTTGGCCTCGGCCAAGGCAAGCGGGATCGAGGCAGCCGAGGTATTGGCATGACGATCGACCGTGACGACCACGCGCTCCATCGGCAGGTGAAGTTTCTTCGCCACCGCCTCGATGATGCGCAGATTGGCCTGATGCGGCACCAGCCAATCGACTGCGGCGTGATCGAGCCCGTTGGCGGCGAGGGCCTCGTCCACTACGGCGGAAAGTTTGGCCACCGCGTGCCGAAAGACTTCGCGGCCGTTCATGCGCACATGACCCGAGGTGCCCGACACGCCGGGCCCGCCATCGACATAGAGGAGATCGGCGTGGCTGCCATCGGCATGGAGGTGGGTGGAGAGCAACCCAGGCCCACTCCCCCCGGGGCCTGCCTCCGCCGCCTGCAGCACCACCGCCCCCGCACCGTCGCCGAACAGCACGCAGGTGGCGCGATCGGTCCAATCAAGGATCCGGCTGTTTACCTCGGCGCCGACCACGAGCACGGTTGAACCATGCCCGGCACGGATCATCGCGTCCGCCACCGCCAGTGCATAAATGAAGCCCGTGCACACGGCGGCGACATCGAAGGCGAAGCCGCGGCGTATGCCGAGCTTAGCCTGGATGCGGACCGCGGTCGCTGGATAGGTCTGATCCGGGGTCGAGGTCGCGAGCACGATCCCGTCCACCGCCTCGGGCCCGAGCCCAGCATCGGCCAGAGCCACGCGGGCCGCTTCCGCGCCGAGGTCGGAGGCAAGCACGCCTTCGGCAGCGATCCGCCTCTCGCGGATCCCTGTCCGCTCCACGATCCAAGCATCGGAGGTGTCGAGTTTCGCGGCGAGGTCGTCATTGGTCACTACCGCAGGCGGCAGGTACCCGCCAACGCCGGCGAGCACGGTGCGCACCGCCCCGCGCCCCAGCATGCGCGGCGACGCGGAAGCTCCCGGCTCAACCTGTGACAGCGGCAGGTGCAAGGACGGCTCCTTCGCCCGGGCGGATGCGCGACAGCTCGTCGCGGATCCGGTCGTTGAAGCGGTGGCTTACCATGTCCACCGCCAGATCCATCGCGTGCGCGAAACCGAGCCCGTCCGTGCCACCGTGGCTTTTCACCACCACCCCCTTCAGCCCGACCAGCACGGCGCCATTGTAGCGCCGAGGGTCGAGCCACTCGCGCAGCCGTTCCAGCGCGGGGCGGGCAAGAATGTAGCCGATCTTCGCCGCGATCGAGGAGGTGAACACCTCCCGCAACAGGTCGCGCACGAGCTTGAGCGTCCCCTCGCCGGTCTTCAGCGCGACATTGCCGGTGAAGCCGTCCGTCACCACCACGTCCGTGGTGCCGGCGGCGATATCGTGGCCTTCAACGAACCCGTGAAAGAGCGGGGCGAGGTGACTCGCGCGCAGCACCTCGGCCGCCTCGCGCACCCGGTCATCGCCCTTCAGTTCCTCGGAGCCGACATTGAGCAGACCGATCGAGGGCTGATTGAGGCCGAGCACGGTGCGGGCGAACACTTCGCCCATCACCGCGAAGTCGACGAGATTGCGGGCGTCGCACTGCACGTTGGCGCCGAGGTCGAGCATCACGAAGTCGCCGCGGGCGGAGGGCCCGATGCCCGCCATCGCCGGCCGGTCGATCCCGGGCAGGGTCTTCAGCACGATCTTGGCCAGCGCCATCAGCGCGCCGGTGTTGCCGGCCGAGACCACGCCAGCCGCCTCGCCCGCTGCCACGCAGTCGATCGCCAACCGCATCGAGGCGTTGCGCAGCCTGAGCGCCGCCGTCGGCTTCATCTCGTTCGACACCGTCTCCGGCGCGTGCCGCAGGCTGGCCACCGCGGCCAGACGCTTCGCCCGCTTCAGGAGCGGCGCCACCCGCCCCTCGTCGCCAAACAGGATGAACCGCGCCTGCGGGTGGCGTTCGGCGGAAATCTCCAGCCCGCGAATCACAATGTCCGGGGCGCGGTCCCCGCCCATCGCGTCGATGGCGAGCACGGTTTCGGCGTTCACGGCTCCTCGCGCGGGCTTATCGCGGGCGGCGGGCTACCGGGAACGACCGTCCTCAGGTGCGGACAACCACCTTCAGACGCTTGCCCGCCGGCGCCACCTCGCGTCCATCATAGTAGCCGCAGGACGGGCAGACGTGGTGCGGCCGCTTGAGTTCGCCGCAATTGGGGCATTCGACGTGAGCTTCCGCGCGCAAGGCCTCGTGCGAGCGGCGCATGTTCCGCCGGGATGGTGAAACCTTCTTCTTCGGGACCGCCATGGTACGGGCCTCGCCTTGTCACCGTTTCGCAATACGCTGGGCCCGCGGTCACTAGCAAAGGGCCGCGAGGTCGTAAAGTTACAAGTCTGACGTGATCGGGTAGCGCAGCCGCGCAGCCTGGTCAAAGCACTACGACCCATCGCCCGGGGGGCGCGACCGCTTCAGCACGGTGAACGGGCTCTGCTGCTGGCCGGGCCCCTCGCTCTCGTCGGACCACGCGAAGGTCGCGCCAGGCCTCCGCGGCCAGGGGTCCAAGGCCAGGGCCAGGGTCTCCACCACGGCTTCGCCGAGGTCTATGTCGGGCCCCGCGTAAAACACCTCGTCCTCCGCCTCGAGGTCGAGATCGAGTTCGGCCATCTCCCGGCCGGGTTCGGCGCGGCGAAACACCAGCTGCACCGGAACGGAAACTGTGGCAGGGAACGGCTCGAGCGTGATGACGCAGACTTGCCGAACCTCAGCCTCCAGAGATCCGCGCGCGGAAACGAGCCCTCCACCGAGGGGGTGCAGGATCAGCTCAGCCGACAGGCGATCGAGCCCCTCGAGCCCGAGCCGCGCCCGCACCGCCTCCCGCTCGGCCGGTCCGGCTTCGATCGCGATCGCATCGCCCTCGGGCCTGAGGCGAGCGACCGTGACGGGACGGTGGAACTCGGGCCCTCTCACGCCAAAGCCTCCGCGGCCGAAAAAAGCGTGATCTCCCCACGACGAAGCGCGGCGAAGGGCTGGCCAGCCAGATGGGCGCGCGCGCGCCGCACCGCAGCCGCCAGGGCCTTCGCCCCCTCGACCACGCTTTCGCTCCGCCAGACGTTGCGCGACAGGGCCTCCGCGAGCGCCCCGTCGTCGGCACAGGCGAGCGCCCGCGCATACGCCGCCGACCGACCGTGGAAGGCCTCATAGAGACGGCGCACCCGCCGCGCGAGCCCCGTATCGGCCGCCCCCATTTGACGCAGAGTCTGGTCGAGATCAGCGAACATTGCATCCGTTACCGCCTGGGCAAGGCGGCGCGATTCCTCCGCCTGCTCCTCCGTCATCCGATCAAGCACGAGGAAGGTGAAGAGGCAGACCATGTCGAACCGCCCCTCGAGCGTGTCGGGGACGCCAAGGCGCGCATACCAGAGCGGATCGCGCGCCGCAGCGACGGCAGCGCCATAGAGACGGTATCCCTCACGCTCAAAAGAGCGCGGCGAGAAGAGGCGGCGGAGCATGGCCGAGGCAGGTCCGTTGACAGGAACGCTCGCGATGTGACAGCGGGGAGATTGGATGTCGAGAGCAAGGTTCAATTCGCCGCCGCCTGCGGATGGAACGCACGAGCGGCGCCGGGCCGGCGGGGCCATCGCGACGGTCGTGGTCCTCCTCGGGCTGGCCGGCTGCGGCATCGCCGAGCCCAGCCGCGATACGCGGGGAGCGCGACTGGACCCGCAACAGGTGGCGGAGATCGTCCCGGGCGTGCAGACGCGGGCGGATGTCGCCGCCCTGCTCGGTACCCCGTCCGCCACCGCACCGTTTGGAGACGACGCCTGGTTCTATGTCTCCTCGGTCACGCGCAACCGCGTCGGCCGCGTCCCGTCCATCGAACAGCAGACCGTGGTCGCGATCCGCTTCGACGAGAGCGGAACGGTGCGCGAGGTCAAGACGCTGGACCTCGCGGATGCAGCGGACATCAAGCCTGTGGAGCGCGAGACGCCGAGCCCGGGCACGGAGCGCAACTTCCTTCAGCTCCTGCTCGGCAACATCGGTCGTTTCGGCACGGGCGCACCAACCCGCGTGCCGGGCTCGGGCTTCTGAAACGGTCTCGCCGCCCTCCTCTCCGCCGGTCGGCTGAGCCGGCGATCCACCGTCTCACCGAAACAGTTGCATGCCGCTTGACGTTCTGAGCCCCAAGCTCCTGCTGTTCGTCGTCGTCGGCTTCATCGCCCAGATGATCGATGGCGCGGCCGGCATGGCGTACGGCGTCTCCGCCACCACCGTGTTGCTGAGCTTCGGTGTGGCTCCTGCCACCGCCTCGGCAGCCGTTCATGCGGCGGAAGTGTTCACCACGGGCGCCTCCGGCCTCTCCCACCTCTGGGTCGGCAATGTCCGTCGCCAGCTCGTCGTCCGCCTCGCCATCCCAGGCATGATCGGAGGGGCTGCCGGCGCGCTCGTGCTGACGACCTTTCCGGCCGAAACGATACGCCCCTGGGTCAGCCTCTATCTCTGCGCGATGGGGGGCGTGATCCTTTGGAAGGCCTTCCGGCCGAGCCCGCCCATCGTCGACACTCCGCCTTTCGTGCCTCTGCTCGGCCTCGTCGGCGGTTTCCTCGATGCGGCAGGGGGCGGCGGCTGGGGACCGATCGTCGCCTCCACGCTGATCGGAGGCGGCACGGTGCCGCGCTATGCCATCGGCTCGGTCAACCTCGCCGAGTTCTTCGTCACCTCCGTCGTCACCGCGACCTTCTTCGCCACCATCGGGCTCGAGCTCTGGCCCGTCATTGTCGGCCTGATCGCGGGCGGCGTCATCGCCGCACCGATCGCGGCACTCGTCGCCAAGCGCGTCCCGGCGCAACCGCTGATGGTCGTCGTCGGGTCGCTGGTGATCGCCCTCAGCCTCAAGGGGATCGCTCTCGCCTGGCTTTGACGCGACGATCTCTTGCCCGATCCGTCGGCCGGGCTGCGCGACCGGAGGCCCCTCGCGCGCGCCTCTCCCCTTCCCTCCCCCGCCTCAACCTCCAAGCAACTTGGCGAGGATGGCAAGCAGCAGGAGCGCGACAATGTTGATGATCTTGATCATCGGGTTTACCGCCGGCCCGGCCGTGTCCTTGTAGGGGTCACCCACCGTGTCGCCGGTGACGGCGGCCTTGTGCGCATCTGACCCCTTGCCGCCGTACAAGCCAGTCTCGATCAGCTTCTTCGCATTGTCCCAGGCCCCGCCGCCCGCGGTCATCGAAATCGCGACGAAGATGCCGGTGACGATGGTGCCGAGCAGCATCGCGCCGAGGCTGGTGAATGCTGCGGCCGTACCGGCGACGAAATAGATCACCACCCACAGCACGACGGGGGCGAGGACGGGAAGAAGCGAGGGCACGATCATCTCGCGGATGGCCGCGCGCGTGAGCATATCCACCGCCTTGCCGTAATCGGGCTTGCCCGTCCCCTCCATGATGCCTGGGATCTCCTTGAACTGCCGGCGCACCTCCACCACCACTGACCCCGCCGCACGGCCGACCGCGGTCATCGACAAGCCGCCGAACAGGTAGGGTAGAAGGCCGCCCGCGAAGAGACCGACAACCACAAACGGGTCGGCGAGCGAGAACTCCACCGTCACGTTCGGGAAGTAGTGCGAGAGGTCCTGGATGTAGGCAGCGAACAGTACCACCGCGGCAAGCCCAGCCGAGCCGATGGCATAGCCCTTGGTCACCGCCTTGGTTGTGTTGCCTACAGCATCAAGCGCATCGGTAATCACGCGCACGTCCTTTGGCAGATCGGCCATCTCGGCGATCCCGCCGGCATTGTCCGTCACTGGGCCGTAGGCGTCGAGCGCGACCACGATGCCGGCCAGCGCGAGCATGGTGGTGACCGAAATCGAGATGCCATAGACGCCAGCGACGAGATAGCTCGCCAGAATGCCGAGGCAGATGACGAGCACAGGCGCGGCCGTCGCCTCCATGCTGACTGCAAGCCCCTGAATCACATTCGTGCCGTGGCCGGTGGTGGAGGCGGCGGCGATCGACTTCACGGGACGGAACTGCGTGCCGGTGTAGTATTCCGTCAGCCACACGATGGCGGCGGTGACGAGAAGCCCGACCAGAGCGCAGACAAAGAGCCCAATGCCGGTGAAAGACGGCCCCGCGATCGGGCTGTAGGTTGTGGTGAGCCCGACGGTGAGACTCAGAACGAGGAAGATCAAGCCCGCCGAGATCACGCCCGTGGCAATGAACCCCTTGTAGAGGGCCCGCATGATGTCGCTCGAGCCATCGAGCTTGACGAAATACGTGCCGGCGACCGAAGCCGCGATGCAGGCGGCCCCGATGACGAGGGGCAGAAGCATCAGGGTCATCGCCACCTCGCCGGCAAAGAAGATCGCGCCCAACAGCATGGTCGCGACCATCGCCACCACGTAGGTCTCGAACAGGTCGGCGGCCATGCCCGCACAGTCGCCGACATTGTCGCCCACGTTGTCGGCGATCACCGCCGGATTGCGCGGATCATCCTCAGGGATGCCGGCCTCGACCTTGCCGACGAGGTCGGCGCCGACATCCGCTCCCTTGGTGAAAATGCCGCCGCCCAGCCGGGCGAAGATGGAAATCAGCGAACCGCCGAAAGAGAGCGCGATCAGCGCCTCGAGCACGGTGCGCTGATCGACCCCGGCCGATTGCAAGGCAAGCCAATAGACGGCGATGCCGAGCAAACCGAGGCCGACAACGAGCAACCCGGTGATGGCACCGGCCCGGAAGGAGAGATCGAGCGCCGGCTGAAGCCCCTGCCGGGCGGCTTCCGCCGTGCGCACGTTGGCCCGCACCGAGACGTTCATGCCGATGAAGCCGGCCGCGCCGGAGAGTGTGGCCCCGATGACGAACCCGATCGCCGCCCAGGGTGAGAGCAGGAACCACAGCGCCGCGGCAACGATCACGCCGACGAGGGCGATGGTGGTGTACTGCCGGAACAGGTAGGCGCTCGCCCCCTTCTGCACGGCGGCGGCAATCTCCTGCATGCGCAGCGTGCCCGCGGGTGCCGCCAGCACCACGCGCGTGGCGTAGGCGCCGAAGCCGACGGCAAGGGCGCCGCAGAGCAGGACGAGCACGTATTGCAGCGTGATCATGGTCGCTTCCGGTCCGTTTCGACGTCGACTGGCGCGGGCGGAGCATCCGCCTCGGCCCGCGGGGGCTCACGCGTCCGCGAGGCGTGCGGGGTATGCCAAAGCCCGGCGCCGGGCGCAATCGGGCCGGGGCAGAGGGTGCGTTTCAGGCAGCGCGGGGCAGCGGCGCTGCCTCGATGCGGGCGAGCTTGACGAGCCCAGCCAGCGCAACCGCGAGGGCGGGAAAGACAAGGACGTTCAGCATCGCCCATCCCACCCAATGGTGCAGCGCGCCCGACAGAACGGAGGTGATGGCGACCGAGCCGAACACGATCACGTCGTTCGCAGCCTGCGCTTTGGC
>CALBEG010000241.1 GCA_937927455.1 uncultured Elioraea sp.
ACCGAGGCGCGGCCCTCGAGATGCAGCGCGGTGCCGAGCACGAAGATCGCGAGCACGGTGAGGGTGGAGGCTGCGCGCGTGGCCACATTGAGCAGCGCCCACCAGTTGAGAACCGGAAACTGCGCGGCGAGCAAGCGCCGCATCGTGTCGCGGAAGAGCGCGGCCTCGGCGCCGAGGCGGACGAAGGACTGCACCACCGTGACGTTGGCGAGCGCATCCGAGGCCGTGCCGGCGAGCGAGGCGTGGTAGGCCTCCACCGCACGCTGGCGTTCGTTGGTGCGGTGAATGACAAAGGCCGAGGCAACGCCGAACAGCATGGCGAGCGCGATCAGCAGCAAGGCAAGCCGCCAGTTCAGGAACAGGGTGAGCGGCAACAGCGCGAGTGCGATGACGAAGGTCGCAAGATGGTCGCGGAAGAAGCCGAGCCAGACCCAGAACATGTTGTCGGATCCGGCGAGCATGATCTTCAGGAGCCGCCCCGAATGCGCCTCACCATGGAAGGAGAGCGGCAGGCGCAGAGCATGCTCGAAGAAGCGATGCATGGCGGCGAGCCGGTTGCGGTGCGCGAGCCGATCGGCGGCGAGCGCGACCAGGATCGCGCAAGCGATCCCCGAGAGCCCGACCGCGGCCCAGACTGCGAGCAAAGCCAGCGTGTCCGACCATACGGCGGAGGCCTCGCGCCCCGCGGCCTCGCTCAGCGTGTCGATGACGCGCCCGAATAGAACCGGTTCGGCGAAGGTGAGGGCGGCGAGCAGCACGTTGGCGAGAGCAAGCGCGATCGCGACTCGCTTCTCGGGCGCGAGCAGGCCCAGCACCCTGGCGTAGAGGCGGACGAAGGACATGACGCGTCGTCTAGCGGGCAAGTCGGGCAGTTCGGAGGCGAAACCGTTTCGGCCCCGCTGCGACCCGCCGAAGCGCGTGCGTCCGCCTGCTCAGCGGGGCAGGGCGTCGATCTCGCCCGTGACCTCGGCGATCACCGCCCGGCCCGCAAGCCGCGCGGGCAGGCGCGCGGCAGTGGCGCGATCGACTACGTAGGCAATCCAAGCGGGCTCGCCGATCGCGTCGCGCCCCTCGCCCACGCCGCGCACGCCCGCAATCGCGAACAGCGCGGCCTCGGCCGCAGCACGGGCCGGATCGCTTTCCTCCGGGCGGTACTCGACTGGGCCCATGCCGGCTGCAGCCGGATCGGGCGCGGTGAAAGGAGGATCATCCGGCATTCCACCCCTCCATGTGGGCAGCAGCAGGGGCGTGACCCACGCGTCACGCCCCCCACCCGTCGCTCCGGGCTGCGCGTCAGGTCATCAGGGTGATGTCGAGCGCGGCAAGGACACGGGCGATCTTGTTGCCGAAGGTAACGCCGCCACCGCCCGCAAACAACAGCCCCACCGGGTTGCGCGCCGGGTTCCACGTCCAGATCAGCGAGCCCGAATCGCCGGGCGCGCTGAAGTCGCCGTTCAGGCCGCGAATGGCGATCTGGTCGCGGTAGTTGGCGAACCGCCCGCCGCCGAAGTTCACCCTCAGCGAGGCGTTGACGTCGATCACCCGGCCGGAGGTGAGCTGCGTGGTGCGGCCTGACTTGCCGACGATCATGCCGACATGCGCCGCAACCGGGGCTGTGCCGACACGGAAATAGGCGAAGCCCGACCCTGAGCGATAGATGAACTCCTTGCGCACCCGGTCCGGCCAGCACCAGCCGGTGGCGCAATCGACGAAGTTGACGCCGGCGGGTGAGAAGTCCACCGGCACCCAGCGTTCGAGGATCGCGATGCGATCCGCCGGATCGCGCCCACCGTCGAAGGCGCCGGGCTGGATGATCGGGTCGCCGATGCGGGCGTCGTTCGCGTTGGCGAGCACGTGGTTGTTGGAGAGCATCAGCAGGCGTTTCACGCGCTCGCCCGAACGTCCGCGGGCCAGGGCTCCAAGCGTACCGGCCGTCACCTTCACATGTCCGACGGAGATGCCAGAGGGCGCTGGGCGTTCGCGGTGGCGGTGCGAGAAGGCGTCGATGATGCCGGTGCGGATCACGTTCACCGGCTCGCCGTCCGAGGCAAGCGCGCGGGCGCCAAACTCGTCGACCAGCGCGGCCTTCGCCTCGTCCATGGTCATCGGCTCGGCGACGTAGACGTTGAGCACAGGCGCGCCCGGGCCCTTGGAGCCCACCGATTCGAAGTCGCGCATGGCCGGGCCGATGCCGAGGCCGACGATGTTGTCCGCCCCTTGCAACGCTTCGCCGGCGGCGTAGGTCTTCAGGTGGCCGTTCTCGCGCGCAAAGAGCTTCTTTTCGAGCTCCTCCTTCAAAGAGAGAAGTTCGGCATCGACCGCCTCGGTGCCGAATCCCGCGCCCTCAGCCTCTTCGTCGGGGCTGGCGAAGCCCTCCGCAGCTTCGCTTGGGGCCGGTGGCGGCTCGAACGCGTCCTGGTCCTGCGCGCCCTTGCGGGGCCCCCGTGGTGCCTGTGCCATGGTTGTGTCTTCCTCTCTCGTCGGCCGCACCCATGCTGCCGATGGGAAAGACGCTACTGAGGCGAAACTGTTTCGTGTGTGTTGTGGATCACACCGGGTCGTCAGTCGACGGGCGGGAGGAGGAAGCGACCGCGACCAGACCGACGACGGCCACGAGGCCGAGCCCGATCAGCACGGCCTGAACGGGTGCCCAAACCCGTCCTGCGTGCTCGAACAGGGCTGCGCCGATCAGCGGGCCGGCGGCACGACCGGCCATGGAGGGGGCAGCGATGGCGCCGGCGATGGTGCCGTAGCGTTCACGCCCGAACAGCTCAGCCGGCAGCGTGCCGCGAACGATGGTGAGAATGCCGCCCGAGGCGCCGTAGAGCAGCACCGCGAGGACCGCAAGCCCAGGCCGGCCGAACGCCGCCATCAGCAGACCGAGAGCCAGCGGCTGGGCAATGGCGGCGGCGACAGCCAGGCGGGAGGGGCGGACTCGGGCGAGGCCGAGGAACTCGAGCACACGCCCCGCGACCTGGGCGGGCCCGATCAGGGCAGCGATGGCGACCGCGCTCTCGGGCGGCAGTCCCGTCGCCTCCAGCATTGCAATCGCATGGGCGGCCATGGCGGAGAAGAGCACCGCCCCGGCCGTGAACGCGATGGCAACAGCCCAGAAGGCAGCGAGGCGCAACACGCCGCGTATCGGCTTCGGCGATGCCGCCGACGCCCCGTGCCGTGCCGGTGGCAGCAGCGCAACGTGGAGGGGTGCGGCGAGGAAAAGCATCGCCCCGGCCCAAAGCCGCCACACGCCGCGCCACCCGAAGCCCGGCAAAAGGGCGGCACTCACTGGCCAGGCGACGGTGGAAGCAAGCCCGCCCGCGAAGGTGAGCAGCGTGATCGCCCGCCTTGCCTGCTCGCGCGTCGGCGCAGCAGCCGTCAGCGTCGCGAAGGCGGGCTCGTACTGGGTCATCGCCATCGCCACCCCCACCAGGCACCAGGCGGCGAGGAACAGCGCTGGGCTTGACGCGACCGAGACGAGGGCGAGGGCCGCGGCGGAGAACACCGCCCCCACCGTTATCACCGCCCTTCCCCCGAGGCGATCGACCAGCACGCCGGCAGGGAACGAGGCGAGGCCCTGCACAAGCAAGGCAGCCGAATAGGCGGAGAAGATCGTGCTCGCCGACCAGCCCTCATCGCGCGCGATCGCCGGAGCGAGCACGGCGATGGCGTAGGTCTGCGCCCCCCAGGCGAGGATCTGCGTGACGGAGAGGGCGGCGACCGCGCGCCCGAGGCCAAAGTCCATCCGCCTGAGCCTAGGCCCAGGCCCAGTCGCGCGATAGCAAAGCGTCGGCCGCGGCTAGAGCGACAGCACCTCGCGCACGTGGAGGGCGATCATGCGCTCCTCATCGGTCGGCACCACCCAGACCGCGACCCGGCTCGCCTCCGTGCTGATCCGCCGCAGCCCGCGCCCCTCATTGGCTTGCGCATCCAGCTCGACCCCGAGCCAAGCGAGCGGCGCGCAGACCTTGGCGCGGATGGGGGAGGCGTTCTCGCCGATGCCGGCGGTGAAGACGAGCGCATCGAGCCCGCCCAGGGCGGCGGCGAGCGAGCCCACCTCGCGCACGATGCGGTAGCAGAACAGATCGATCGCGAAGCGGGCGGCGGGCTTATCGGAGGCGAGCAGCACCCGCATGTCGGAAGAGAGGCCTGAGACGCCGAGCAAGCCGGAGCGCCGGTACAGCACGTCTTCGATCGCGCGCGCATCCATGCCAAACTCGTCCATAAGGTAGAGCACCACACCGGGATCGAGGGCGCCTGTGCGCGTGCCCATCATCAATCCATCCACAGCCGTAAAGCCCATGCTGGAGGCAATGCTTCGCCCGCCAAGCATGGCGCAGGCGGAGGCACCGTTGCCGAGATGGAGCACGATGGTTCGGCCTGCCGCGGCGCGCGGGTCGATCCGCGGCAAGGTGCGGGCGATGTATTCGTAGGAGAGGCCGTGGAAGCCGTAGCGGCGCAC
>CALBEG010000242.1 GCA_937927455.1 uncultured Elioraea sp.
CGCCTTGACAGGAGATGAACCCGGCCAGCCATACCCGCGCCCCCGCGCTTGGCGAGGGACAGGTGTCGCAGTGATGTGCATCACTCCCGCCCGCCGCCGGATCGGCGGCCCGGAGGCCCTGGTATCGCTAAGCCTTTGTCAGAAACTGGCGGAGGGGATGGGATTCGAACCCACGATACGGGTTATCCCCGTATAACGGTTTAGCAAACCGCCGCCTTCAGCCACTCGGCCACCCCTCCGCCGTGAGTGGCACGCCCACGGCGTATGCACCCGCGGCTTGTAGAGACCCCCCGTTGAAGCGTCAACGAAGCACCGCCCACACCCTCGGTGAGCCAACCGGGAAATCGCCCGGACGATTGCGGAGCGTGCCGCTCTCTCGAACACCCGGCTGACCGGCCCGTCGGCGCTCCCGGCCGCCGGCGGCGGTCGCAGCTGCGCCGAAACAGATGGGGCAGCGACGCTCAGCCGAGCGCCCGCCTCAAAAACTCGTTCACCAGCGCGGGGTTGCCTTTGCCTCCCATCGCCTTCATCACCTGCCCGACGAAGAAGCCGAACAGCTTGTCCTTGCCCGACTTGTACTCCGCCACCTTGTCCGCGTTCGCCGCGAGCACCTCGGCCACTGCCGCCTCAATCGCGCCCGCATCCTTCACCTGCCTGAGCCCCTTAGCGTCGACGATCGCGGCAGGGTCAGCCCCGGTCTCCACCATCTCCTCGAACACTTGCTTCGCGATCCGCCCGGAAATCGTTTCATCCGCGATCAAATCGAGCAGGCGCCCCAACGCATCGGCAGAGACGGGCGAGGTTTCGATCGTCTTCCCCGTCCGGTTCAAAGCCGCGAACAGATCGCCCATGACCCAGTTAGCCGCGAGTTTCGGGTCGCGCCCGCGCGCCACCGCCTCGAAATAGTCGGCTGTGGCACGTTCTGCTACCAAAACGCGGGCATCGTAGGCGGAAAGTTGGTAGTCGCGCTGGAACCGCTCGGCCTTCGCGTCCGGAAGTTCGGGCAGCGTGCGGCGGAGTTCCTCCACCCACTCGGAGTCGAGTTCGACCGGCAGCAGGTCAGGGTCGGGGAAGTAGCGGTAGTCGTGCGCGTGCTCCTTGGTCCGCATCGGCCGTGTCACGCCTCGCGCCGGGTCGAACAGCCGCGTCTCCTGCGCGACCTCTCCGCCCGACTCCCACACCTCGACCTGACGCCGCGCCTCGGCCTCCACCGCCTGCATGACGAAGCGGATCGAGTTCACGTTCTTCACCTCGCAGCGCGTGCGGTAGCCCTCACCGGGACGGCGGACGGAGACGTTTACGTCCGCCCGCAGCGACCCTTCCTCCATATTGCCGTCGCAGGTGCCGAGATAGCGCAGGATCTGGCGCAGCTTCGTCAGATAGGCCCCGGCCTCCTCGGGGCTTCGAATGTCGGGATCGGAGACGATCTCCATCAGCGCCACACCGGCGCGGTTGAGGTCGATGTATGACTTCGTCGGGTGCTGGTCGTGCAGCGACTTGCCCGCATCCTGTTCGAGATGAAGGCGGGTTATGCCGATGCGGCGAGTGGTGCCGTCCGCAAGCTCGACGGTGATCTCTCCGCGGCCGACGATCGGGTGCTGATATTGGCTGATCTGATATCCGGCCGGGAGATCGGCGTAGAAGTAATTCTTGCGGTCGAAGCGCGACCAGAGGTTGATCTGCGCCTTCAGCCCGAGCCCGGTGCGGATCGCCTGCGCGATGCACTCGCGATTGGGCACGGGAAGCATGCCTGGGAAGGCGGCGTCGACGAAGCTCACCTGCGTGTTGGGTGCTGCGCCGAAGGAGGTCGCCGCGCCAGAAAACAGTTTCGACTTCGAGATCACCTGCGCATGCACCTCAAGCCCGCAGACGATCTCCCAAGGTCCCGTGCGTCCCTCGATGATGTAGCCCATCCTCACGCCCTCACCGCCGGCAGCGCATCGAAACCGGCTGCACCCTCGATTGCGCCCGCGACCGCGAACACCGTCTCCTCGTCGAACGGCCGGCCGATCACCTGCAAGCCGAGGGGAAGCCCGCCCTCGTCGAGCCCGGCCGGCACGCTGATCCCGGGCAAGCCTGCGAGGTTGGCGGTCACGGTAAACACGTCGTTGAGGTACATGGTCACTGGGTCGTCCTGCTTCTCTCCGATGGCGAAGGCGGATGTCGGTGTGGCGGGGGTAAGGATGGCGTCCACCTCCTCCCACGCGCGGTCGAAATCGCGCGCGATCAGCGCCCGCACCTTCTGAGCCTTCAGGTAATAAGCGTCGTAGTAGCCGGCGCTGAGCACATAGGTGCCGATCAGAATCCGCCGTCGCACCTCGGCGCCGAACCCCGCGGCGCGCGTTGCCGCATAGAGATCGTCGAGATCGCCGCCTGGATCGACCCGCATACCGAACCGCACGCCGTCGTAGCGGGCGAGATTTGACGATGCCTCCGCCGGGGCGATGATGTAGTAGCAGGGAAGCGCGTACTTCGTGTGGGGCAGCGAGATCTCGCGGATCTCCGCCCCCGCCTCGCGCAGCCAAGCCGCCCCTCGTTCCCAAAGCGAGATGATCTCCGCGCTCATGCCGGGCAGGCGATACTCCTTGGGCACGCCGATCTTCAGCCCCTTCACACTGCGCCCGACCGCGGCCTCGAAATCGGGCACAGGGACATCGGCGCTCGTGCTGTCTTTCGGGTCAAAGCCAGACATGGCGCGCAAGAGGATCGCCGCGTCTCGCACCGTGCGTGCGATTGGCCCTGCCTGGTCGAGCGAAGAGGCGAAGGCGATGATGCCCCAGCGCGAACAGCGTCCGTAGGTCGGCTTGATGCCGACGGTGCCGGTGAACGCGGCCGGCTGGCGGATCGAGCCCCCCGTATCGGTCGCGGTCGCGCCAAGGCAGAGCCTGGCCGCCACCGCAGCCGCCGACCCACCAGACGAGCCGCCCGGAACGAGGTCGCGATTGTCGCCGCGGCGGCGCCAGGGGTTCACCACATGGCCGAAGGCGGAGGTGGTGTTGGACGAACCCATAGCGAACTCGTCGAGATTGGTCTTGCCGAGACAGACCGCCCCCGCCTCCCACAGCTTGCGGGTGACCGTGCTCTCGTAAGGCGGGGTGAAGCCGTCGAGAATGCGGCTTGCCGCCGTGGTCCGGACCCCCTCGGTGCAGAAGAGATCCTTGATGCCGAGCGGAATGCCCTCGAGCGGGCGGGCTTCGCCGCGGGCGAGTCGTTCGTCCGCACGCGCCGCATCGGCGAGGGCGCGTTCCGCGGTGAGCGTGATGAAGGCGTTGAGCGAGGACAGACGCTCGATCGCGCCGAGATGGGCTTCGGTAAGTTCACGCGCTGAGAGGGCGCGCCGGCCGAGCAAGTCGCGCGCCTCGGCGATGGTGAGGTCGGTCGGCGTGCTCATTCCACCACCTTTGGCACAGCGAAGAACGAGCCCATGGCGTTGTCCGCTCGGTCGGGCGCATTGGCGAGGATTGCCTCGTGCTGATCGCCCTCTGTCACCACGTCTGCGCGCAGGCGAAGCTGCATGCGCACTGCGCCGGCAAGCGGCTCCACTCCTGCGGTCGCCACTTCGTTCAGTTGCTCGATCCAGGCGAGAATGCTGTTCAGTTCGCCTTGCAGGCGCGCGACCTCCTCTTCGGTGACGGCAATTCGGGCGAGATCGGCGATTCGTCTAACAGTTTCGGGGTCGAGCGACACGGGGAACCAACCTTGCTGCGTTCGGCAGGGGCTCGATTAGCACCGGCAGCGGCAGCGAGCCAGAACAGGCCCCGGGGCCTTTCGCCGCCGCCGACCCCTCTGCTAGAGGAGACGGTGTTGCCCTTCCTCCGTCCGGCGATCCCTGGAAAAAAGCGTGACCGTGCCCTCTGTCCGACCTCCAGCCCAGCCCGTCGCCCTAGCCCTTGCCGCCCTGCTGGTCGTCGCCTGCCAGAGCCGGGTCCCCGACGCGACCCCGCAGCGCGTGGAGCTCGCTTCAGGCTCCGAGGAGGCCTCCACCCTTGGGCCCGGACCGGGCAGGCTGGTGCCAACCGGGACTGTGGTCGATCAGCGCGTGCAGGGCCTCGCTTCTGAACTCTCAGCCCTGCGCAGTGCGGTGGTGGCGAACGCGCAGGAGGGGCGCGCCGTGCGTGCCGCCATCGCTGACCTCACCGGCCGCTACCAGACACTGGTCGGCACGATGACGGCGCGCCTTCAGGTGGGCACTACGCCTGGCAACCCCGAACTCGTCGCCTCCTGGAACGAGGCTCAAGCTCTCCTCGGCGAACTCGACCGCAATGTCGGACGGCTCTCTGCTCTCTCCACCCGTGTTGCCGCAAACGCTTCGACGGCCAACTTCCTGCAGAGCGCCATCCGCTCAGCCTACCGCTTGTCTGGCGGCGTGGATCAGGACCATCGCAATCTCGACCTGCTCGAGGATGACACCAATCGCACCATCGTCACCATCGAGCGCCTGCTGAACGAGATCACGGACGACATCAGTCGCCAATCCGCGACCGTCGCCGCCGAGCGGCGCACGCTGGGCAGCCTCGGGCTTGCGATCAATTCGGGGCGGATGTACGGCGTCCCGCTCTCCAGCCGCATCGCCAGAGGGGCCGAGGCAGCCTCTCTGCGCCCGATCCCCGCGGCTGCCCAGCGCCGGCCGCTTGTCACCATCCGCTTCGACCGTCCCGAGGTCGCCTATCGCCAGCCGCTCTACGATGCCGTCTCGGCCGCTCTCGAGCGCAACCCAGCCGTGCAGTTCGAGGTGCAGGGTGTCGCCCCCGCACGCGGCGAACCCGCTGATCAGGCGCGGGCGGCGAACGAGGCGCGTCGTCAGGCGGAAGGAGTGCTTCGCGCTCTGGTCGAGATGGGCATGCCGTCGGATCGGCTGTCGCTCTCGGCCGCGACCGCGCGCGAGGCGGCAGTGACCGAGGTGCGAGTGTTCGTGCGCTGAAGGCTGCTGCCGGCTTGTGCTGCCGACATCGACGAGCGCGACTGCCCCCCGCTGCGACCGATCCAGCTCTCACCCCTGGCCGGCAGCGATCTCCTCGAGCGCCTCGCGGTTGCCGACCCGCACGTGCGTTGTGTCGTCGAGCGCGATCAGGCCACGGCGCTTCAGCAGCGAGAAGGTGCGGCTCACGGTCTCGATGGTAAGACCGAGATAGTCAGCGATGTCGCTCCGCGTCATCGGCAGGCGGATCGGTTCGACCGGCTCGCCACGCCGAACCTGACCGTTGGCGAGAAGAAGCAGGAAGGACACGACCTTCTCCTCCGCTGTCTTGCGCCCGAGCAGAACGAGCTGCTCCTGGGTGGCGGCCAGTTCCTCCATCGAGAGTTCGAGCAGGCGCTTGTCGATGCGCTTGAACGTCTCGCGCAGGGCTTCCATGCGCTTGCGCGGAAAGCGACAGACCCGGGTATCCTCCAGCGCTTCGGCCGTGTACGTATAGTCCTGTCCCGCTGTCAGCCCGACAAAGTCGCCAGCGAAGCGGAAGCCCAGGATCTGCCGCCGACCATCGGCGAGCAACTTGTAGAGTTTCACCGCGCCCGAGGTGATGTTCATCACGGTATCGGCGGGTTCGCCTTCCCTGAACAGGGCCGCGTGCGGCGCGACTTTGGCCTCCGTCATGATTTTGCTCAGCGCCTGCACTTCGTGGGGATCAAGCGCAGCGCAAAAGTTGCGTTCGCGCACGTCGCAGTGCGCGCATGGCGCGGGCAAGGCGCCAAGGCGCTGCGAGACGATGCGAAGAGGCTCGTGCTGGGCCATGATCGCGCTGAACTCCCCTGGGGACGGATCAACGGTGTCGTTCACCTTACCCGACCTCCCTCAGGTTAGCCGACTCTTTTGGTCGGAAACAACCGGGGCAGACGCCATGTCCGATGCCCGTGGATGAACCGCGAATGTCCCAACCCCTTGATCATCCGATACCGCCCGACCGCCCGGTGCTCCGTCTGCTTCCCGGCCACGACCGACGCCTCCGCTCAGGTCATCCATGGGCCTTTTCGAACGAGCTCGCCTGGAGCCCGACCCTGCGCACCGTGCCGCCGGGACACATCGTTCGTCTGGAGAGTGCCTCGGGACGTGCGTTCGGCACCTTCATGTTCAATCCCCATAGCCTGATTGCCGCACGGCGTCTCTCCCCCGACCCCGAAGCGGTGATCGATTCCCGCTTTCTCGCTGCTCGTCTGACCGCAGCATCCTGCTTGCGCGCGCGCTTCTTCGTATCCCCCTGGTATCGGCTGTGTCACGCTGAAGCCGACGGCCTGCCTGGGCTGATCATCGATCGCTACGGCGGCGTGTTTGTCGTCTCGGCCGGGGCGGCAGGGGCGGCGCGGCTCGAGGCGGAGCTGCTGGATGCTCTGGACGATCTCTTCGCCCCCCTCGCCGTGGTTGCGCGCGACGAGGGGCCCGCGCGGACCCTCGAAGGCCTGCCGGAGCGCACGGCCATCCTCGCCGGCCGCCTGCCGGAACGGCTTGAGCTCGAGGAAGGCGGCGTCGTCTTTCCGATCGACGTTCTGCAGGGGCAGAAGACCGGCTGGTTCTACGACCAGCGCTTCAACCGCGATGCGGTCGCTGCCCTCGCTGCAGGGGCGCGCGTGCTCGATCTCTACTGCCACACGGGCGCATTCGGGTTGCGCTGTGCTGCTGCCGGGGCGGCGCGTGTGCTGCTCGTCGACCGTTCGGAACCGGCTCTTGCAATCGCGGCGGAAACGGCGCTTAGGAACGGGCTCGCCGAGCGGGTCGAGATCGTGCGGGCCGAAGCCTTCGGCCTGCTCGAACGCCTCGCTGCCGAGGGGGCGCGGTTCGACCTCGTGATCGCCGACCCGCCGGCCTTCGCCAAGTCGCGCAAGGATCATGGCCCGGCCTTGAAGGGCTACGAGAAGCTTGCGCGGCTTGCCGCTGCCGTGGTCGCGCCCGGCGGTTTGCTCTTCCTGGCTTCCTGCAGCCACCACGTGTCAGCCGAGGAGTTTGCCGCCTGTATGGCCAGGGGGCTTGCCAAGGCCGGGCGCGAGGGGCGCATCCTCCGGGCAGCCGGAGCGGGACCAGACCACCCCGTGCACCCGCAGCTTCCGGAAAGCGCCTACCTCAAGAGCCTGCTGCTGCAGCTCGACTGACCGCCGCGATCGCCCCTCTGCCGGCCATGCGCAGGCGACTCACGCCGCCTTCGCCATCCCACGCAGCACATAGGGCAGAATGCCGCCGTGGCGGAAATACTCCACCTCATCGGCGGTATCGACGCGACACAACACCGGCACGCGATCGACCCGGCCGTCGGCGCGGTGGATGACGAGCTCGAGCTCCATCCGCGGGCGCAAATCGGCCAGCCCCAGCACGTCGAAGGTTTCGTCGCCAGCGAGGCGGAGAGTCTTGCGGTCCGTCCCCTCGCGGAAGACGAGCGGCAGCACGCCCATGCCCACCAGGTTGGAGCGGTGGATTCGCTCGAAGCTCTCCGCGATCACTGCGCGCACGCCAAGCAGCCGCGTGCCTTTCGCCGCCCAGTCGCGCGAGGAGCCGGTGCCGTACTCCTTGCCGGCGACGACGACGAGAGGCACGCCCTCCGCCGCGTAGCGCATGGCAGCGTCGTAGATCGTCATAACCTCGCCCGAGGGCTGATGCCGCGTCACCCCGCCTTCCACGCCCGGCACCATCTCGTTGCGTAGCCGGATGTTGGCGAAGGTGCCGCGCATCATCACCTCGTGGTTGCCGCGGCGCGCGCCGTAGCTGTTGAACTCCTCTGGCCGCACCTGGCGTTCGAGCAGGTATTGGCCGGCGGGCGAGGTCTTCTTGATCGACCCTGCCGGGCTGATGTGATCGGTGGTGATGGAGTCGCCGAGCAGGGCCAGCAGCTTCGCGCCCGCAATGTCGGCGATCGGTGCGGGGGTCGGCGTGATGCCCTCGAAATAGGGCGGATTCCTCACGTAGGTCGAGGCGTCGTTCCAGCGATAGGTCTCGCCGCCTTCCACCGCGATCCCCTGCCACTCTGGCGGGCCCTTGAACACATCGCTGTAACGGGCGCGGAACATCTCCCGGGTGACATTGCCTTCGACCACGCGGGCGATCTCCGCGTTTGAGGGCCAGATCTCGCGCAGGAAGACGGGCTTGCCGTCAGGGTCGTGGCCGATCGGGTCGGTGGCAAGATCGACCCGCATCGACCCCGCGAGCGCGTAGGCGACGACGAGGGGAGGGGAGGCGAGGTAGTTCGCCCGCACGTTGGGGTGCACCCGCCCCTCGAAGTTGCGGTTGCCCGAAAGCACGGCAGCGACGACGAGCGCGTTCCCTTCGATCGCCTCGACGATACGCTCATCGAGCGGGCCCGAGTTGCCGATGCAGGTGGTGCAGCCGTAGCCGACCAGGTTGAAGCCAAGCGCGTCGAGATCTGCCTGCAGCCCGGATTTCTCCAGATACTCCGTCACCACCTGCGACCCCGGCGCGAGCGAGGTCTTCACCCAGGGCCTTGCGCTGAGCCCCCGCAGTCGGGCGTTGCGGGCAAGGAGCCCGGCCGCGATCATGACGCAGGGGTTGGACGTGTTGGTGCACGAGGTGATGGCGGCGATCACCACGTCGCCGTGGCCGAGCTCGTAGTTCGTGCCCGCGACGGGCACGCGCTTCATCGCCTCCTGCGGTGCGACCCCGAGGCTCTTCGTCAGCTCCTCGTCGAAGGCGCGCGCCACATTCACCAGAGGCAGGCGGTCCTGCGGCCGCTTCGGCCCCGCGAGCGAGGGCTGCACGGTGGAAAGATCGAGCTCGAGCACGTCTGAGAATCGTGGCTCGGGTGTGGTCGCATCGCGGAACAGCCCTTGCGCGCGCGCGTACGTCTCGACGAGGCGAATGCGGTGCGGATCGCGCCCCGTCAGTTCGAGGTAGCGCAGGGTTGCGGCGTCGATGGGGAAGAAGCCGCAGGTCGCGCCATACTCGGGCGCCATGTTGGCGATGGTGGCGCGATCGGCGACCGCAAGCTCATCGAGCCCCGGCCCGAAGAACTCGACGAACTTCCCCACCACGCCCTTCCTGCGCAGCATCTGGGTCACGGTGAGCACGAGGTCCGTCGCCGTCGCCCCATCCGGCAGACTGCCCGTGAGGCGGAACCCCACCACGTCCGGGATCAGCATCGCGATCGGCTGACCGAGCATCGCAGCCTCGGCTTCGATGCCGCCCACACCCCAGCCGAGAACGCCGAGCCCGTTCACCATGGTGGTGTGGCTGTCCGTGCCGAAACACGTGTCCGGGTAGGCGTAGGGCGTGCCGTCAACCTCGTCGGCCCACACCACCTGCGCGAGATACTCGACATTGACCTGATGACAGATGCCCGTGCCCGGCGGGACGACGCGGAAACGGTTGAAGCTCTCTTGGCCCCAACGGAGGAAGGTGTAGCGTTCGCCGTTGCGCGCGAACTCGACCTCGACGTTGCGGCGGAAGGCATCCGGTCGGCCGAAGTGATCGACCATGACGGAATGGTCGATCACGAGATCCACCGGCACGAGCGGGTTGACCTTCTGCGGATCGCCGTGGAGGCGGATCATGCCATCGCGCATGGCGGCGAGATCGACCACCGCCGGCACGCCGGTGAAGTCCTGCATCAGGATACGGGCGGGGCGGAACGGCACCTCGCGTTCAGAGTGCGCGTTCGCCAACCACTCAGCGATCGCCCGCGCATCCTCCACTCTATAGCTTCGTCCATCTTCGAAGCGCAGCACGTTTTCAAGCAGGATCTTGAGGCTCATCGGCAGGCGGGAGAGATCGACCCCGAGGGCGCGCGCCGCCTCGAGCAGCGAGAAATACGCGTAGTCCTTGCCGTCCACCGTCAGCCGGCGGCGAGTGTTCAGGCTGTCCTGCCCGATCATGCGCATGGCATCACTCCCCATTTCGCCCCAGATGGCACACAGCGCCTGGGCGTGTTGGCGGAAAGGGTCGTTACACCATAGGGTGCCGGCCGTCCATGCAAGGGGAGTCGGGGGCAGCGGTGTTAGAGGCGCGGGACTTGGCGGGCGAACGCGGGGGGCGGCTGGTGTTCGCCGGCGTCTCCTTCAGGCTCGCGCGCGGCGAGGCGCTGGTGCTGGTCGGCGCGAACGGGGCGGGCAAGACCACGCTTTTGCGCGTGCTCGCGGGCCTTGGCCGCGTCGCCGAGGGTGTGCTCGCCTGGGAGGGCGAGAGCGTGGCGGAGGATCTGCTCGCGCACGCCGCCCGGATCGCGCTCCTCGGTCACCTCGATGCGCTGAAGCCGCAACTGACCGTGTTCGAGACCCTCCGCCACGAGGCGCGCATCCGCGGCGGGTCGGCGGAGGAGGCGATCGCAGCGGTGGGGCTCGAGCCGCTCGCCGGGGCGCCGGTGCGCATCCTTTCGGCAGGGCAAAGGCGTCGCCTGGCGCTGGCGCGGCTGATGCTCGGCGGCCGTCCGCTGTGGCTGCTCGATGAGCCGACGGTAGCGCTGGATGCCGCCGGGGTCGGCACCCTGGGCCGGCTGGTCTCCGCGCACCGCGCGGGGGGCGGCATGGTGGTCGCCTCGTCGCATCTCGATCTGCCGATCGCGGACGCCCGCACGCTGAGGCTGGCGGCGTGAGGGCTTGGCTCGGCCTGGTCGCGCGCGATCTCGCGCTCGCGCGCCGCAACGCCGGCGACACACTCGCCGCAATCGCCTTCTTCCTGCTCGCCTGCGGCCTGTTCCCTTTCGCTGTCGGGCCTGACCCGATGGTGCTGGCGCGAATGGCGGCGGGCGTGGTGTGGGTGGCTGCCCTGCTTGCCGCCCTGTTGCCGCTCGATCGCCTAGTCGGATCGGATTACGAGGACGGAACGCTGGATCAGCTTCTCGTCTCTGGGCTGCATCCGGCCGCGCTTGCCGTCGCCAAGGCGGCCGTGCATTGGCTTGCTACCGGTGTACCAATCCTCCTCGCCGCACCCTTCGGGGCGGTGATGCTCGCCCTGCCGCTGCGCGCCGTCCCGGTGCTGGTCGCAGCCCTCGCCCTCGGCACGGCGGTGCTGTCGCTGCTCGGCATCGCGGGGGCGGCGCTCACACTCGGTGCACGTCGCGGCGGCGTGCTGTTGCCCCTCCTTGTTCTGCCGCTGACGATCCCTGTCCTCATCTTCGGGGCTGCAGCGGTGGAGGCCGGTTCGGTCGGGCTCGCCGTGGGTCCCCATCTCGCCATGCTCGGTGCCCTGCTGGCGGCCGCGCTGCCATTGGCGCCGCTTGCTGCCGGCATCGCACTCCGTTCGGCAGTGGAATGATTACTCCTCGCGTAGGGGGCGGGACAGGAGCCGCTCGGCGAGTTCCGACGCCAACGCGCGGCCGGCGAGCAAATCGGCCACCGCTTCGGCGATGGGCAGCTCAATGCCGCGCTTTCGCGCGCGGGCGACCAGAGCGGGCGCGGTCGCGACCCCTTCCGTCACGCCGCACCGGTCGGTGAGGATCGCTTCAAGCCGCTCGCCCCGCCCGAGGGCAACGCCGAGGCTGTGGTTGCGGCTCGCCGCGCCGGTGCAGGTGAGGACCAGGTCGCCGAGCCCGGCCAGCCCCGACGCGGTTTCAACGCGCCCCCCTTCCGCCAGGATCAGCCGCGACAGTTCGGCGAGCCCGCGCGTGATCAGCGCTGCCCGGGCGTTCTCGCCATAGCCTGCGCCTTCGACGACGCCCGCGGCGATGGCGATGACGTTCTTCGCTGCTCCGCCGAGCTGCGTGCCGATCAGGTCGGGCGAGGCGTAGAGACGCAGCCGATCGATGCCGAGTCGCGCGCGCAGGGCCTCCCTGAGCGGCGCATCTTGTGCGGCGAGCACGAGCGCGGCAGGCAGGCCGCGCGCCACCTCGTGCGCGAAGGAAGGGCCGGTGAGCACGGCAGGCGGGGCGGCTGGCAGCACCTCGGCGAGGATTTCGCTTGGCAGCCGAAACGTGCCGGCTTCGATTCCCTTCGCACAGATCACCGCTGGCAGGGCAGCCGGCCAGAAGGCAGCGAACCGTTCGGCCACCGAACGCAGATGCTGGACGGGAACGACGATCAGGACGGCTTGCGCACCTTCGATCGCTGCCGCCGGGTCTGCGGTCACCCTCACCCTCTCGGGCAGGGGGATAGCTGGAAGATAAGGATCGTTGCAGCGCGCGCGCGCGATCGCTGCCGCGCGGGCGGGGTCGCGCGCCCAGAGCACGACCCGGTTCCGTTCCGCCAGCCGCACGGCAAGGGCGGTGCCCCAGGCACCGGCGCCGACCACCGCGAGGTGGGTCATGCAGCGACAAGATGCACGGAGGCGCCCGCCCCGTCAGCCAAGCGAAGGCGAAGCGCGTCGACGATCACGCCTGCATCCTCCGCGTAACCCCACGGCGCATTGATAACAATCAGCCCCGACCCGTTCAGCCGCGAGGGGTCGAGCGGTGGGCGAAGGTAAACGGCAGCATCGACCACCTTGGGCAGGCCGGCAAGCGTGTCGCGCAGAAGCCGAACCGGCGCGAGGTGCTTGACCGGATACCAGGCGGCGAGGACGAAGGTGGGGGCAAGGCGATGCGCCTCGCGCAGGACGGCGGCGAGGCGCGCATGTTCGCCTTCGGCTTCATAGGGCGGGTCGAACAGCACGAGGCCGCGCCGATGGCCCGCCGGCGGAACGATCCCCCTCAGCATCCAGGCGTCGCCCTGGCGGAGCGTGATGCGGGCGTCGCCTTCCGCCCAGGCGCGCAGGGCGGCGAACTCCTCGGGGTGCATCTCGTTCAGCACGAGGCGATCCGCTGGCCGCAGAAGCGCGCGGGCGAACGCGGGGCTGCCGGGATAGAGGCCGAGCGCGCGCACAAGCCCGACATAGCGCGCAAGCGGTGCTGGAGGCTGATCGATCAAGCGGCCGATCCCCCCTTGCCACTCCCCGGTGCGGGTCGCTTCGGGCCCGGCGAGGTCGTAACGGCCGCGGCCGGCATGCAGGTCGATCACGGCAAGAGGCGTGTCCTTGCGCAAGAGCCGATCGAGAAGAGCGACGAAGAGGGCGTGCTTGAGGCAGTCGCCGTGATTGCCGGCATGAAAGGCGTGGCGATAGTTCATCGCGTGCGGGCAAGGTTTGCCCTGATGGCGGCAGGCAGCAGCGGCGTGTGGTCGACCGCGGGGCTATGGGGACGCGCGCTCACACCACGCGCTCGGGCATCCGTTCCGCCGGCGGTGTGTTGCGGCTGCGCATGACGCGGATGACCCCGTCCGTGATCACCGTGCCGATGCCGGGCAGATCGCCGACGGAAAGCGCCTCGAGAACGTTCGTGCTGTCAGAGCCCTGCGGGCGATCGCACAGCACGATGTCGGCCGGGCGGCCGGGGGCCAGCACGCCCTGCGCAAGCCCGCGCACCCGCGCGACGTTGCCGCTCGCCCAGCAGAGGGCGCGTTCCGGCGCAGCCCCCCCGACCGAGCAGAGGAGCGAGATGGTGCGCAGCATGCCCAAGGGCTGCACGCCCGAACCGGCCGGCGCATCGGTGCCGAGGGTAAGCTGCGCCTCCTTGCCGAGTTCGAGCATCGTGCGCATGGCGAAGAGGGCGATGCGCGGGTTGCCGTTGTGGATGATTTCCACAGCCCGCGTCGTTTCTTCGCAGATGCGGCGAATCTGGCCGTGATCGAGCGCGGTGGGGCCGCCATTGATGTGTGAACAGACATCAGAGTCGGCAGCCAGCACGACATCGGCGCCGATGTAGGACGAGCCCGGAACGGAAGGCCCGCCGACATGGGTGACGGTGGACAGACCGTGCCGCCGCGCCATCGCCACCATCTCGCGCGCCTCATCGGCCTGTGTGACCGAACCGAGGCCGATCTCGCCCATCAGTTTCACCCCGGCCGCTGCCATCTCGGCGAAA
>CALBEG010000243.1 GCA_937927455.1 uncultured Elioraea sp.
CGTGGAACGACCGCCGCGACCGCACCGTCGCCATCCTGCGGGGGCTGGCATGAGCAGGCCGGAGTTCATCACCAACCAGGATGGCAACACCCTTCTCGCCGCGCTCCAGGCTGCGCTCTCCGGGGCGGCGCCGCTGCCAGCCCCTGGTCTTGCCGAGGCGCCACCCGCGCCGACCGACATCAGCATCGTCACCGCCTTCCTCAGCCCCGCCGGCTTCGGCGCGGTGGCCGATCTGCTGCAACAGTCCGGCCGCGTCCGTCTGCTGATCGGCGCCGAACCGGAGCCGGAGGCGCTTCGCCTCGCGCTCCGCCGCTACCGCAAGCCCGGCGATCCGCCCGCTTCCGCCTTCGAACGCCGCGAGGTGGCGGAGGGCCTGAAGTTGCTGGAGGCCGGGCTGCGCGCCGAACGTGACCGCCAGCCCTTCAGCGCCGAAGCGCGGCGCCACCTGCGCCGCATGGCCGCGCTGCTGCGCGCAGGCAGGCTCGAGACACGCCGCTACGAACGCGCCTTTCTGCACGCCAAGGCGTTCCTGCTGCACGGCCCCGATCCTGGCCTCATCGCCGGCTCCTCCAACCTCACTCGCGCCGGCCTGACCACGAACGTGGAACTGAACCTCGGTCGCTGGGACCCCGCGCTGTTCGCGCAAGCCAAGGCCTGGTTCGACGCGCTGTGGGACGAGGCGGCACCGTTCGACCTTGCGGCCCTGTTCGAAGAGCCCGAGGCCGAGTTCCCGCCCTGGCTGATCTTCATGCGCATCCTTTGGCAAGCTCTACGGCGAGGAGCTCGAGCAGGAGCGGCAGGAGGAAGGAGACATCCCGCTCACCGCCTTCCAGCTGCACGGGGTTTGGCGCGCGCGGCGGATCGTACGGGAATTCGGCGGCGTGATCATCGCCGACGAGGTGGGCCTCGGCAAGACCTTCATCGGCGGGGCGATCTTGGACGCCTGCGCGAAGAACCGTCAACGCGCGCTGCTCGTCTGCCCTGCCGCACTGCGCCCGAACTGGGAGCGGTTCCTGACGGCGCACAATATCGGTCGCTTCGTCGAGATGGTGTCCTACGACGAGCTTGCGCGCGATCGGCAGTTCCGCGATCCGCGCCGCCCGAACGCGAACGCGACCTACCTGAGCGCCGAACTCGACGACTACGCGCTGGTGGTGGTCGACGAGGCGCACAACTACCGCAACCCCGACGCGCCCTACCGCGCCGGGGTGCTGCGGCGTCTGCTGTTCGGCCAGCGCAAGGACGTGGTGCTGCTGACCGCCACGCCGGTGAACAACAGCCTGTGGGACCTCTATCACCTCATGCGGTTCTTCGTGCGCCAGGACAGCGCGCTGGCCTCGCGCGGCATCATCAAGATCCGTGAGCGGTTCCGCACGGCGGCGAAGCAGGACCCGGCGAATCTCAGCCCCGATGCGCTGTTCCCGATCATCGACGCGGTCACGGTGAAGCGCACCCGCGGCTTCGTGAAGCGCTTTTATGCCGGCGAGACGATCCGGGGACCGGACGGCGTGCTGCGTCCAATCGTCTTCCCCAAGGCCGTGCCGATCACCGTCCGCTACGACCTGGCGCGGCTGGCGCCAGGGCTGTTCGACGCAGTGGCGGATGCGCTGGACCCGGAGCACGGCGCCAACGTGATCTCGTTCGCCCGCTACGCCCCGGACTTGTTCCGGATCGACCGGGATGACGACGGGAGCGAGCTCGCGGAGAACGCTGCCGGGCTGTTGCGGTCGGGCCTGCTGAAGCGGTTCGAGTCCTCGGCCCACGCGTTCCGCGTGAGCCTCGAACGCATGGTGGGCGAGCACGATCGGTTTCTTGACGCCTTGGCGAAAGGCAAGGTGATCAGCACGGCGTTCCTGCGGGAGCTCGATGCCGACGACGAGGCCTTCGACGACCTGCTTGAGGTCAGCGAGCATGCCGAGGACGCGGCCGAGTTCGACGCCAAGGCGCTCCGGGCAGCGGTCGAGCGCGACCGGAACATCCTGGCCGATCTCGCTTCGCGCATGGCGATGCTGCGCGAGGAGGACGATCCCAAGCTCGCCGTCGTGGTCGAGGAACTGGTACGGATTGCGCAGGCAGCGAAGGACGATGCGGCGTCGGACGACGAAGAACGGCGGAACCGCAAGGTGCTGCTGTTCTCGTACTTCGCCGATACGGTCACCTGGCTGCGTGACGCCTTGAGGCGGCGACTAGAGACCGATCCTCGGCTCGCATGCTACCGCGGTCGCGTGATCGCCGTTGCCGGGCGAGGCCTCGGCGACGAGGAGGCGCACCGCAACGAAGCGGTCTGGGGCTTCGCCCCCGAGTCCAGCGAGCCCCCACCCGGCACCGAAGATCGCTACGACCTGCTGATCACGACGGACGTCCTTGCCGAGGGCATGAACCTTCAGCAGTGCCGGAACATCCTGAACTACGACCTGCCCTGGAATCCCATGCGGCTCGTACAGCGGCATGGGCGTATCGACCGGATCGGCAGCCCGCATCCGCGCGTCTTCCTGCGTACGGTCTTCCCGGCTGACCGACTCGACCAGCTCCTCACACTCGAGGCGCGCATCCTGCGGAAGCTCGCGCAGGCGGCGAAGACGATCGGCGTCGCGACCTCGCCGGTGCACGGCGGCGATGCCGGCGAGCAGGTCTTCGCGGAGACGCGTGCGGAGATCGAGAGGCTGGCGGAAGAGGATCCGTCGCTCTTCGAGCATGGCGGCACTCCTGGCGCGGCGCAGACGGGTGAGGAATACCGCCAGCGCCTCCGCGCCGCGCTGGCGGCCGATCGCACGTCGATCACCCAGTTGCCCGGCCAAGCAGGCAGCGGCCTTCGGAAGGGACGAGCCTCGGGTGTGCTGTTCTGTGCGGAAGTCGAGACCGCCGATGGACGGCGCACATTCCTGCGCTTCGTGCGTGCTCAGTCGGATTGGCAGCCGATCGCGGAAGCATCGCAGATCGTGCGCGAGACCGGGACCTGCCTGCGCCTGATCGACTGCACCGAGGACACGCCCAGGCACATGCCGGAGGCGCTTGGCGACGGCGTCTTCGCGTTCTGGGACGTCGCGCTCGGCGACATCCTGACCGAGTGGGACAGCCTCACCGATCCGGCCAACCTGCAACCACCTATCCGGCCGCTCAACAGGCAGGTCGCGGCGTTCATCCGCGCGCATCCGCCTCATGACCTCGATGGCGATGCGGTCAACCGCGCTTTGGACATTCTGGAAGCACCCTGGCCGCTCCGCGAGGAAGGGCTGTTGCGTGATCAGTTTCGGGACCGATCAGGCCCACCCATCGCGCGCAGCCGACGGCTCGTGGAATGGATCCTGGCGACGGGGCTCGAGCGTTTCGAACCACCCGCACCACTGCCGCCGATCAGCAAATCGGATGTGCGACTCGTGTGCTGGATGGCGGTGGAGGCTGACGAAACGTCGTGATTTGGCCGCGGCTGGCCAGATCCGGCTGATGAGGAGGACAATCCGGGAGGCATCGGTGTGTACGGCGGGCGATTGGACTGGCGATCGGAATGCGAACTTCTGTGCCGGAACCCCAACGCAATACGTCGCCCGATCAATGGTTTAAGCTTGTAGACTAAAGCGGCCAAGTCCCAAGTTTTGGAGAGAACCCGCCCTCCGGAGAGCGGAAACGTCTCTCGTTCCGGCCGCGCAGTATCAAGGTCGGCGCCGAAAGGCGCGAGAAACCAGCGCCTTTCGGCGCCGGTCACCGGCTGGGAGATGGGTCGGATACCCGGCGACTGGAGCGGGCGAAGGGATTCGAACCCTCGACCCCAACCTTGGCAAGGTTGTGCTCTACCCCTGAGCTACGCCCGCCCCCGGCTATGACCGCCGTGCTGTGTGTCTCTAAACAGATAAGCGTGCGTCGTGCAACCCGCCTTACGCGAAGAGTTGCAAGCCGTCGGCGCACGTTGGCTCAAGCCTGAAGCGTGCGGCGACCAGCGGGTCGGCGAACGCCGCGATCGTCTCCCGGTCCTGAACGAGCCTCAGTTCGACACGGTCGAACCACGGCGCCACGCCGCGCGTCCGCTCAAGAAATAGGCGGTGCAGCGCCTCCGCGAGCGCCGAGCGCGGGCGGCAACAGCTGCACGCCTGGCCGTGACGGGACGGGACAACCCGGCGAACCAACGGGTGGTCGCGCGGCGCTACCGCGTTCGCCTCGACGATGATCGCGGTTGCGGGGGGCACCGGCCGCGGTTCCGGCGCCGCAAAGCGGACGGGTATCTTTCCGAGCAGGGCACTCGACATAAACATATGTATATGTCATCAAACAGCGATGGACAACGTCCTTGCCGCCCTGCGCGCTCTTGCCGAACCCACGCGGCTCCGCTTGGTCGCCCTGGTCGCCAGCGGCGAATGGACACTCTCTGACCTTGTCGACATCCTGGGTACCTCGCAGCCCGGCCTCTCCAGGCACCTTAAGCTGCTCGCCGAAGCCGGCGTGATCGAGCGCAGCCGCGAAGGCCCGCATCTCATCGTCCGTCTTGCCGCCGCGAGCCCCGCCCTAGCCGTTGCCCGCGCTGCCCTTGCCCAACTGCCAGAGAACCACCCCCTGCTGTGCGCGGACCGTCGCCGCGCCGCCAGCCTGCGTGCAGCCCGCGCCCGCGCTGCCTCAGAGGCCTTCCGAACCAACCCCGCCGCCTGGGACGAACTCCGTGCCCTCGCCCTGCCCGCAGAAGTCATTGAGGCCAAGCTCATCGCCGCCCTGCCGTCCGGCCCCCTCGGTCGTCTGCTCGATCTCGGCACCGGTTCAGGCCGGCTCCTCGAACTCCTCGCCCCGCGCGCGGACGTAGCGACGGGGGTGGACCTCTCGCGCGACATGCTGAGCGCAGCCCGGGCCAGGCTCGGCGCCGCGGGCCTCGGCCACGTCGCACTGCGCCAAGCCGACGCCACCCGCCTGCCCTTCGCGGATGGCAGTTTCGATATTGTCACGCTGTCTATGCTGCTGCACCACGTCGACGATCCATGTGCGGTGATCGCCGAAGCCGCCCGCGTGCTTGTCCCCACAGGCACCCTCGCGCTGATCGACCTCGCCCCGCATGGAGACGACGCGCTGCTGCGACGCCTCGCCCATCGCTGGCCGGGCTTCACGCTCGCCCGCCTCGTCGGCTGGTTGCGCCACGCCGGGCTCGATACCGACCCCGCCATCACTGTGCCGAGCCAGCTCTCCGTACACATCCTGGTTGCGCGCAAGCCCGCGCTCGCCGCGCAACGCCTTCATCACGCCGGCGAACACGCCTGAGTCCGATACGATGCCTCGCTCCCACCTCCTCGATGTGCTGAAGGAGCGCGTTCTCCTCTGCGACGGCGGCTTCGGTGCCCGCGTGCAGGCGATGAACCTTGACGTCGAGCGCGACTTCCTCGGCAAGGAGAATTGCACGGAGGTGCTTCTCCTCTCCCGGCCCGACATCGTGCGCGACATCCACCGCTCCTATTTCGCCGCCGGTGCCGACATGGTCGAGACCAACACATTCGGCGCCTCACCGATCACGCTCGGCGAGTTCGGCCTCGACGCCGAGGCCTTCACGCTCAACAAGCGGGCGGGCGAACTCGCGCGTGAGGCGGCCGAAGAGTTCGCGGATGGGCGCGACCGCTGGGTGCTCGGCTCGATCGGACCGGGCACGAAACTGCCAACCCTCGGCAGCGTCGACTACGACACGCTCGAGGCCGCGCTCACCGTGCAGGCGGAAGGGCTGATCGCGGGCGGCGTTGACGGCATCCTGATCGAGACCTGCCAGGACACGCTGCAGATCAAGGCCGCGGTGAATGGGGCGAAGATCGCGTGCAGCCGAGCGAACAGGCCCGATCTGCCGATCCTCGTGCAGGTCACGGTCGAAATGACCGGAACTCTGCTCGTCGGCCCCGACATCGCCGCTGCCGCTACGGTGGTGCACGCGCTCGACGTACCGCTGATTGGGCTTAACTGCGCCACAGGGCCGCAGGAGATGGCCGAGCACATCCGCTGGCTCTCTCGGCACTGGCCTGGGCTTCTCTCTGTCCAGCCGAATGCCGGCCTCCCTGAACTGGTGGACGGTAAGACGCACTATCCGCTCACCCCGGAGGAGCTCACCGTCTGGCTCGAACGTTTCATCGAGGAGGACGGCGTGAACCTGATCGGCGGCTGCTGCGGCACCAACGACCGCCACATAGCCGCCCTCGATGCCATGCTCCGCCGCCGGGCGGGTGCGGCGCGACGCCCGGCCCCCACGCCTCGACAGGCCGTGTGGATCCCCTCCGTGGCCTCGCTCTACTCGACGGTGCCGTTGCGGCAGGAGAATGCCATCTTCGCCATCGGCGAACGCTGCAACGCGAACGGGTCGAAGAAGTGGCGCGAGCTGCAGGCGGCGAATGACTGGGACGGCTGTGTCGCCATGGGGCGGGAGCAGGTGGCGGAGGGCTCGCATGCCCTCGACGTGTGCACCGCCTTTGTCGGCCGTGACGAACTGGCCGAAATGTCCGAGGTGATCCGCCGCTTCACCTCCTCGGTCAACGCGCCGCTTGTCATCGACTCCACCGAGACAAACGTGATCGAGGCCGCGCTCAAACTGCACGGCGGCAAGCCGATCATCAACTCGATCAACTTCGAGGAAGGTGAGCGCGCCGCAAGCGACCGCATGATTCTCGCCCGACGCTTCGGTGCCGCCGTGATCGCGCTCACCATCGACGAGGGCGGGATGGCGAAGACGGCGGCTGACAAGCTGCGCATCGCGCGCCGTCTGGTCGACTTCGCCTGCCGCCGGCATGGCCTCCCGCTTTCCGACCTCATGATCGACCCGCTCACCTTCACCATCGCCACCGGCAACGAGGACGATCGCAAGTTGGGTCTGGAGACCCTGGAGGGGATACGGCTCATTCGCGAGGAGTTCCCGGAAATCCAGATCATCCTCGGCCTCTCCAATATCTCCTTCGGTCTCAATCCGGCCGCTCGCCATGTGCTCAATTCTGTCTTTCTCGACCACGCCGCGCGTGCGGGCATGACGGGCGCGATCGTGCACGTCTCGAAGCTCAAGCCCCTGCACCAGATCGCAGAGGAGGAGGTGCGGGTGGCCGAGGACTTGATCTTTGACCGTCGCCGTGAGGACTACGATCCGCTTGCGCGGATGCTCGAGCTGTTCGCCGATCGCAAGGTTGCTGACGGTTGCGGGCGCAAGCGCGCCGAAACGGTGGAGGAGCGGCTGAAGGAGCGCATCGTTGATGGCGATCGAAAGGGGCTAGAGGGCGATTTAGCGGAAGCCATGGCGAAAGGCCACGCCCCGCTCGCCATCATCAACGACATTCTGCTCGACGGGATGAAGACGGTGGGCGAGCTGTTCGGTGCAGGGAGAATGCAGCTCCCCTTCGTGCTGCAATCAGCCGAAACGATGAAGGCCGCCGTCTCCTACCTTGAACCTTTCATGGAGCGCGTCGAAGGCCAGGCGAAAGGTACCGTTGTGCTCGCCACCGTCAAGGGCGACGTGCACGATATCGGCAAGAACCTGGTCGATATCATCCTCACCAACAACGGCTACCGCGTGATCAATCTCGGAATCAAAGTTCCGCTCTCCGACATGTTGAAGGCGGCGAATGAGAATAATGCGCACGCCATCGGGATGAGCGGGCTGCTGGTCAAATCCACCGTCGTGATGCGCGAGAATCTCGAGGAGATGTCTCGGCTAGGCATCGACATCCCAGTCCTGCTCGGGGGGGCGGCGCTGACGCGAAACTTCGTCGAGCAGGACTGTGCCGCCGCTTATGCTTGCGGCCGCGTGGCCTATGCGCGGGACGCCTTCGACGGGCTCCATCTGATGGACAAGGTGGTGGGCGGCACCTTCAACGACTATCTCGCCGCCTTGCAGGCCAAGCGCCGCGGCAAGCCCACGAACCAGCGACGCAAGCTGGGCGAGGCGGTGGAGGCGTCATGGGCGCCGCCCGATCGCGCCACCGTGCAGACTCGGCGGCAGCATCTTTCGCGCGAGCATGCGCCGCCCGCACCGCCGTTTTGGGGACCTCGCCTCGTCGAGGCGCCTACGAAAGCGATCGTTCCGTTCCTGAATGAGCGGTCACTCTACCAGTTCCAATGGGGCTTCCGCAAGCAGGGGCGCCGGCTCGAGGACTTCCTCGGCTGGGCGAAGCAGGAACTGCGCCCAGTCCTGAAGCGGATGCTGAAGCTTTGCGAGGACGAGAAGATCCTCAAGCCGCAGGCGATCTACGGCTACTGGAAGGCGGCGGGTGAGGGAAACGACCTCGTGCTGTTCGACGAGGACGGCACGAGCGAACTCGTCCGTTTCACCCTGCCGCGACAGGCGAAGGAGGATGGCGAGTGCATCGCCGACTTCGTGCGCGACATCGACGACGGTCCAGACGCACGTGACGTGATCGGACTGCAGGTCGTCACCGTCGGCCAGAAGGCTTCCGACGTCGCGCGCGCCTGGTTCGAAGCCAACCGCTATCAGGACTATCTCTACCTGCATGGGCTTTCGGTCGAGCTCGCCGAAGCCATGGCCGAGTACGTGCACAAGCGGATCCGCGCCGAGTGCGGCTATGCTGCCGAGGACGACCGCGACATCGAGAGGATGCTGCAGCAGGGCTATCGCGGCAGCCGCTACTCCTTCGGCTATCCGGCCTGCCCGCGTCTCGAGGACCAGGAGCCGCTGCTGCGCCTTTTGGGGGCGCAGCGGATCGGGGTCAGCCTGTCCGAGGAGTGGCAACTTCACCCTGAGCAAAGCACCTCGGCCGTCGTCATCCTGCACCCCCGGGCGAAATACTTCTCGGTTTGACAGGGAGCGCACAGCCGAGACCTGCGGTACTCTCGGCGGCGGCATTGTTCCGCCACTTGCCGGCCGCGGCTGCACAGGCTTCCACCCGCTGCTATAAGGCCGCGCGATGAAGCGCGCCCAGACCCTCGCCGCGGCCTCGCTCGCCGTTGCTATCGTGGTGCTCGGCCTCAAGGCCGCGGCGTGGTGGATCACGGGCTCGGTCGCGCTCTACGCCGATGCGCTGGAGAGCGTGGTCAACGTCGCCGCCTCGGCGGTGGCGCTTGGCGCTGTCTTCTATGCCTCCCGTCCGGCCGACCAGAACCATCCCTACGGCCATGCCAAGGCTGAGTATTTCTCGGCCGTTTTCACCGGCGTGCTGATTGTGGTCGCCGCCCTCTCCATCCTGAACGAGGCATGGCGGGCGCTCGAGGCGCCACGCGCCATCGAGCAGGCTCCGCTCGGGCTTGCGGTGACCTTCGCCGCGACCGCGATCAATGGCGCCTGGGCGTGGTACCTGATCCGGCGCGGGCGGCGGCTGGGGTCGCCGGCGCTCGTGGCCGACGGCCGGCACCTGGTCGCCGACGTCGCCACCTCGGTCGGCGTGATCGTCGGTGTCGCCCTGGTCGCGCTGACCGGTGTCCTCTGGCTCGACCCAGCCTTCGCGGCAGCCACGGCGGCAAACGTGCTCTGGTCGGGCTGGCGATTGATGCGTGAAAGCGTCGGCGGGCTGATGGATGAGGCGGTGGCTGCGGAGTCGCTCGATCGCATCAAGACCTTGATTTCGAGCCATGCCGACGGCGCCATCGAGGCGCACGATTTGCGCACGAGGCGCGCGGGGCGCTTCACGTTCATCGAGTTCCACCTGGTTGTGCCGGAGACCATGGCCGTTGGCGAAGCGCACGACATCTGTGACCGGATCGAGGACGCCTTGAAGGCAGAACTCGACCCCGCGGTGATCACCATCCATGTCGAACCGCCGCACAAGGCAAAGCATCGCGGTGTGGTCGTTCTGTAGGATTTTGCTTGCCCTCCTGGTCGGCTCGGCCGGAGCAGAGGCGAAACCGTTGCGTGTCGTTTCCCTCAATCTCTGCGCCGATCAATTCGTGCTGGCGCTGGCCGACCGCGCGCAGATCGCAGCCCTCTCGCCGCTCGCTGCCGATCCCTCGCTCTCCGCCGCGGCGAGGAGGGCACGCGGCTTGCCGACGGCCCGGCCCGTGCTCGAGGAAGTGCTGCCGCTTCGTCCCGATTTGGCGATTGCAGGCGCCTGGGGAGGAGCACGGGTCGTCGTGGCGCTGGAGGCGCGCGGGGTGCGCGTCGTACGCCTCGGCCTCGCTGCCGAGTTTGCAGACATCGTCGCCCAGGCGCGGGCGGTGGCGGCCGCACTCGGCGAGGTCGCGCGCGGCGAGGCCGTGGTCGCGGCGATGACGGCCCGCCTTGCCGCATTACCCCGCGCCGAACGCAACGCGCGGGCGTTGGTTTGGGAGGCGCGGGGCTTCACCGCCGGCCAAGGCACGCTCGCTGATGCCGTGCTGCGTGCGGCTGGCTGGCGGAACGCCGCTCCGTTCGCCGGCTACGGCACGGTGCCGCTTGAGCGGCTGCTTGCCGCTCCGCCCGATCTCCTGGTCATACTCGCCACCGCCACCTCTCCCTCGCTCTCCGAGGCCTTGTTCGATCATCCGGCTCTTCAACGTTTGCCGCGGCTTGCCATTCCTGCCTCCTGGCTCGCGTGTGGTGGGCCCGAGACGCTGCGCGCTGTCGAGGTTCTGGCTACGCAATGATCCTCATCCTCTCCGCCGGCGCACTGGTGCTTGCGGGTCTCTCGCTTGCAGTCGGGGCGGCGGGGTTCGGACTCGACGTCGACCCCTGGATCCTCTGGCAGGTGCGTGCTCCGCGCACCTTTCTCGCCGTGTTGGTGGGCACCGCCCTCGGACTGTCGGGCGCGGTGCTGCAGGGGATGTTGCGCAATCGGCTGGCGGATCCGGGCCTGCTGGGTGTTAGCGGGGGGGCTTCGCTCGGCGCTGTTCTTGCCTACTACTGGGGTCTCGCGACGGCCTTTCCATTAGCGCTACCGCTCGGCGGGCTTGCCGGCGCGCTCGGTGCCGCTGCCGCCGTGCTTGCCTTCGCGGCCCGTGCAGGCAACGGTGCGGCGCTGATCCTCGCCGGCATTGCCACGGCGGCGATCAGCTCCGCCCTGGTCACCATGGCGCTCTCCTTCGCCCCTAACCCTTTCGCGCTGGCCGAGATCACGATCTGGCTTCTCGGTTCGCTCGAGGATCGTTCCTGGCGTGAGGTTTGGCTCGCCCTACCTGCTGTCGCCGCGGGCCTAGCTTTGCTTCTGCCACTCGGGGAGCGGCTCGATGCACTCGCGCTCGGCGAGGAAACCGCGGCCTCGCTCGGTGTCGCACTTGCCCCCACGATGGCGCGGGCGGCCCTCGGCTCGGCGCTGGCCGTTGGCGGTGCGGCGTCGGTGGCGGGCGGTGTCGGTTTCGTTGGCTTGATCGTGCCGAATCTCCTGCGCGGCCTGGTCGGTGACCGGCCGGGCGCTCTCCTCGTTCCTTCTGCGCTTGCCGGAGCCGCACTCGTAATCGCGGCTGACCTCGTGGTGCGTCTCATTCCGCTGCAGCAGGAGCTTCGCCTCGGTGTGTTGACGGCGCTTCTCGGCGCCCCGGTTCTGCTTGCGGTCGCCATGCGCGAGGCGCGCGCAGGATGATCACTGCCGAAGACGTCGCCCTCGTCCGCTCCGGCCGGAGCGTGCTCGGGGAAATTTCGTTCCGCCTCAGAATCGGTGAGGTGGTCGCCCTCATCGGGCCCAACGGGGCGGGCAAGTCGACGCTGCTCCGTCTGCTGGCGGGGCTTGCTCGCCCCACGCGCGGCCGCGTGCTGGTCGAGGGCGAAGCACTGGACCGCCTGCCGCGCAAGGTACGGGCGAGATGGATCGGCTGGCTGCCGCAAGGGGCGCGCGCTGCCTGGGGTATGACCGTACGTGAGCTCGTCGCCCTTGGCCGCATGCCGCACGGCGATCGGGCGCAGGCCCCGGTCGACCGTGCGATCGCCCGCCTCGGGCTCGCCTCTCTGGCGGGGGCGCGGATCGATCGTTTGTCGGGCGGAGAGGCGAAGCGGGCGATGATCGCACGCGTGCTCGCCGGAGAACCCCGCGTGCTGCTCTTGGATGAACCGACTGCGGATCTTGACCCTGCAGCGGCCTTTGCGGTGATGCGGTTGCTTCATGCGCTGGCGGCGGAGGAAGGGCGCACGGTCGTCGTCGTGCTGCACGATCTGACGCTCGCGGCGCGCTTCGCTGACCGGTTCCTTCTTCTCGCGGATGGACACCTCGTTGTGGAGGGCCCCGCCACGGCTGTGCTGAACAATGCGACGGCGGGCCGTGTGTTCGGCATCCGCTTCGGCGCGGATCATGCGGTGCTGCCGGCATGAGCCGGGCCTTTGCCCTCGGTTTCGCTGTTTCTGCTGCAATTCACGCTGCGGTGCTGGCGGCCTTGTGGCACGGCCCCTCTGGCGGACGGAGGATGGACCACGACGCCGCACCTGGCCTTGCTTTGTTGTGGACCGACGCTGTCGGCACGATCAGAGAGACATCGTCTTCGAACGCCGCG
>CALBEG010000244.1 GCA_937927455.1 uncultured Elioraea sp.
TGGGTCGGGGGCGACGGTGAGCACCGCCTCGACCATCCCCGTCTCGAGCAAGCGTTCGCCGAGCCGGGTCGCGATTCCTGTCCACTGCGCCCCCGCGCGAGGCGAACGCAGGCGGGCGCGGAAGAGGCGAAGGAACACGCCGAAATGGTCTTCGTCAGGGCGTGCGACATCGCGGGCCCGGCCGTGCACGAGGGCCTCGAGCCCCCTATAATCTGGGCGGATGAACTGGCACGCCGTCCCGCACGCCTTGGCATTCGCCAGGCGGGACACGCCGCAGTCGGTGCAGAGGTCGCGGTGCGGGGCGGCGCGCAGGGGCACGGTTTCCACCCCTGGGCCCCAGGGCCCCTCCCGCAGCGCTCGCCCGTCCATCCTGTCAGCCTAGCCTGACACTCGGCGTCGGGCCAGCGTCGGCGTGGCTTCACTCGAAGGCGAGCGGCGTTGCCTCGCCCCGCCCCCGGGGGCATACCTCGCGCACGGTCCGGGCGACGCGTCTCGCCAGGACCCCCACCGGGAGTGCGGCTTACGCCATGATGTACTTCGCGCCGTGGAAGATCGCTTCGATCGTCGGCGGCATCCTGCTTGCCGCCATCCTCGCCGTGCCGTCCTTTGTGGACAGGGAGCGGCTGGGGACAACGGGCGCGTGGCTGCCCTGGCGGCAAATCCACTTGGGTCTCGACCTGAAGGGCGGCTCCTACCTGCTGCTCGAGGTCGATATGGCAGCCGTGATCCGCGAGCGTCTCGACACCATCGCTGACGGAGCGCGCACGCGGCTGCGCGGTGCGGGCATCGGCTACACCAATCTCGCCGCTGCCGACCGTGCGGTCACGCTCCGCCTCACCGACCCCTCGCGCGTGCCCGACGCCGTTCGCGTTCTGCGCGAACTGGCCAACCCGATCACCACTGGCCTGGGCGCGCAGCAGCCCGACCTCGAGGTGACGGCAACACCCGAAGGCCTCGTCACCCTCACTCTCTCCGAACCACTGTTGCGCGAGAAAGCGACGCAAGCGGTGCAGCAGTCGATCGAGATCATCCGCCGGCGCATCGACGAGACCGGCGTGGTCGATCCGCTGATCGCGCGACAGGGGGCGAACCGAATCCTCGTCCAGCTCCCCGGCGTGCAGGACCCGGAGCGGATCAAGCAGCTGATCGGCAAGACGGCGCGCATGACCTTCCACCTGTTGGACGAGACGGCAGACGTCACCGCGCGCACCCCGCCACCGGGGGTGATGTTCCTCGAGGGCGATCGCGGCCGCGGTGGTGCGCCCGAACGCTACGCTGTGCGCCGTCGGGTGGAGGTGGACGGCGCCAACCTGACGGATGCGCGGGCAGGGCAGAACCCGCAGACGGGAGAGTGGGTAGTCAATTTCAGCTTCGATTCGATCGGCACGCGCCGCTTCGCCGAGGTGACGCGCAACAATGTCGGTCGCCCCTTCGCCATCGTGCTCGACGACAAGGTGATCACCGCCCCCGTCATTCGCGAACCGATCACTGGCGGGCGGGGTCAGATCAGCGGCAATTTCACCGCCGCCTCGGCCAACGACCTCGCTGTGCTTCTGCGTGCGGGCGCGCTTCCCGCCCCGCTGACCGTGGTGGAGGAACGCACAGTGGGGCCCGAGTTGGGGGCGGATGCGATCCGTGCGGGCATGATCGCGCTCGCCATCGGCTTCGTGCTCGTCGTCGCATGGATGCTGCTGTTCTACGGGCTGTTCGGCGCCTTCGCGGTGGCCGCCCTCGTCGTCAACATGATCCTCTTGCTCGCGATGCTGTCCCTGATGGAGGCCACACTCACTTTGCCGGGCATCGCAGGGATCCTGCTGACCTTGGGCATGGCGGTGGATGCGAACATCCTGATCAACGAACGCATCCGCGAGGAGGTGAAGCGCGGGCGCACGCCGCTCAATGCGATGGAGGCGGGGTTCAAGCGCGCCTACGCCACCATCCTCGACAGCAACCTGACTACCCTGTTCGCGATGGCGATGCTGTACGCTTTCGGGTCTGGGCCCGTGCGCGGCTTCGCGGTCACCATCTCGGTGGGGATCCTCTGTTCGATGTTCTCCGCCATCGTCTTCGTTCGTCTCCTCATGGTTCAGTGGTATCGCGGGCGCAGGCCCGCCGCCCTGCCGGTTTGAGGGGGCAGGCCATGCCGTTGCTTCGCCTGGTGCCGGATGGGACCAAGATCCCGTTCATGCGCGGCCGTCATCTCGGGCTGGCGCTCTCCGCCCTGCTTTCGGTCGCCTCGCTGATGCTCGCGGTCTGGCCGGGGCTGAATTGGGGGATCGACTTCAAAGGAGGCATCGTGCTGGAGGTGCGCACGCAAGGCCCGGCTGATTTTCCGGCGATGCGCGCGGCGATTGCGGAGGCCGGGGTGGGGGGCGCTTCTCTGCAGCAGTTCGGCGGCCCCTCAGAGGTGCTGGTGCGGATGGAGGCGCAAGCGGACGAGGCGGCGCAGCAGCGCGCGGTGGCCGCTGTCCGGTCCGCTCTCGAACAATCGATCCCCGGGGCGCGCGTGGTGCGGGTTGAGGCGGTGGGCAGCCGCGTCTCGGCCGAGCTTTTTGTCGCCGGTATGACTGCCCTCGGCATGGCGCTGCTCGCCATCCTCCTCTACATCTGGTTCCGGTTTGAGTGGCAGTTTGCCGTCGGCGCCGTTGTCACGCTGGTGCTGGATGTGACGAAGGCGGTGGGGTTTCTTGCGCTGACACAGATCGAGTTCGATCTCGCCACCGTCGCCGCACTGCTCACCATCATCGGCTACAGCGTGAACGACAAGGTCGTCGTGTACGACCGGATGCGGGAGAACCTGCGCAAGTACAAGACGATGCCGCTGCGCGAGCTGATGGACCTGTCGATCAACCAAACGCTCTCCCGCACCATCGGCACCTCGGCCACCACCTTCCTCACGGTCCTGCCGCTCGCGCTGCTCACCACGGGGTCGGTGGAAGGCTTCGCGTGGACGATGCTGTTTGGCATCGTGGTCGGCACGTCGTCCTCGATCTTCATCGCTTCGCCGATCGTTCTGTTGCTGGGCGAGAACAGGCTGCGCCGGGGAGTGGAAGCGCCGGCCGCACCGGCGGGCTGAGGCCGCGGCGGTTTGGGCAAAGGCCGGGCTGCCGGTCGGCTCCGTTGCGCGAGCCTGGGCGGCGGTGTAGGAGCGCGCGGGCCTGGGAGGGGTGCCGGAGCGGTCGAACGGGCCGGTCTCGAAAACCGGTGTACGGGTTTCCGTACCGTGGGTTCGAATCCCACCCCCTCCGCCACCTGGTCGTGGCGGGGAGGCGTGCCTTCCCCGCTCGGTCTCATCGATAGAACACGCCCGGCAGATACAGCACCAAGCCAGGCCAGTAGGTGACGATCAGGAGAGAAGCGAACAGCGGCACCAGGAACGGCGCGATCGCCCGCGTGACGTGCTCGAAACTGCGGTTCGAAATGCGCGCGAGGATGTAGATCACCATCCCGACAGGCGGGGTGAGCAGGCCGATGACCAGGTTCAGCGTCATGATGATACCGAAATGGACCGGATCGACACCGACCTTCGTCACCAGGGGCAGCAGCACGGGCACAAGGATGGTGATGGCCGCGATCGTCTCCAGGAAGCAGCCGACGACGAGCAGCAGGGCATTGACAAGCAAAAGCACCACCCTCCGGTCGCTGGTGATCGCGAGCACTGCCTCAGCGATCTCCTCGCTCACCCGCGTGGTGGTGATCAGCCAGCCGAAGATCGACGCCCCGGCGACAATGAGCAGCACGATCGCTGTTGTCTCGATCGTCTCCATCGACACGCGCACGAGCCGGTTCCAGCCGAGCGTGCGATAGGCGATTAGGCCCAGGAACAGCGCATAGACGGTGGCGGCGATGGCGGCCTCGGTCGGCGTGAACAGTCCCGACTTCATGCCGCCGATCAGGATCACTGGCGTGAGCAGGGGCAGTGTGCCGCGCCAGGCTGCGCGGGCCAGCCTGCCCAGGCGGAAGGCCGCGTCCCGCGGGAAGTTGCGCAGGCGCGCCTCCACGGCCACCCAGGCGAACAGCACGAGCGCGATCAGCAGCCCCGGCAAGATGCCGGCGGCGAAGAGCTGCCCGACCGAGGCGTTCGCCATCACGCCGTAAATGACAAGCGGCAACGAAGGGGGAATGATCGGGCCGATCACGGACGAGGCGGCGGTGATGCCGATCGCGAAATCGTCTGGGTAGCCGTTGTCGCGCATCGCCTTGATCTCGATCGTGCCGAGGCCGCCGGCATCGGCCACTGCGGTGCCCGACATGCCGGCGAAGATGATCGAGGCGAACACGTTGACGTGACCGAGGCCGCCGCGCGCCCACCCCACGGCGGCAAGCGCGAAGGTGAAGATGCGGTCGGTGATGCCAGCGCTGTTCATCAAGTTCCCGGCCATGATGAAGAACGGCACGGCAAGGAGGGGGAAACTGTCGATGCCGTTGACCATGCGGTGCACGACAACGAGCAGTGGCAGATCGCCGGTCAGCGCGACATAGAGAAGCGAAGCACCGCCCAGGGCGACCGCGACCGGCAGTCCGATCAACAGGCTGAAGAGGAAGGAGACGAACAGGAGAGCGGTCATGGACGGGCGGAAAGCGAAGGATCGATCGCTTGCTGTTGCGCCGTGCGAACTGCCATCACCGCATGCCAGGCGAACCGAACCGTTGTCAGTGCGAGGCCGAAGGTGGCGACGTAATAGACCACTCCGAGCGGCACATCGATCACGACCATCGGCTGGTGCCACATCGCCTGCGCGATCTCGAAGCAGAGCCACGTCGCGATGGCGAAGAACCCAGTCGCGACGAGGTTGAGGACAAGGCGGAACCAGCGCCGCAGACCGACCGGCAAGGCATTGGGCAGGATTTCGAGCGCGATATGGGATCCCTTGCGCGCTGCCATCGCCGCACCCACGAAGGTTGTGCCGATTAGGAGATAGCGCGCGATCTCCTCCGTCCAGGCGATCGAATCGTTCAGCACGTAGCGGGTGAAGAACTGCAGGAAGACGACCGAGGCGAGCACCCAGAACAGGGCGAAGGCCAGCCAATCCTCGCCCCGCAAGTCGCTGAGCGTTTCGCGCAGTTCGCGTTCCTCCCTCTCGTGCAGGAGCGTCTCATACCCGGTCTCTGCCTGCACTGCCTCCGCTGCGTCGTCTGTCATGGATCTTTCCCTTGTCGCGACCGGCCTTACACTGAAGCGCCGCCAAGCGTCGTGACCGGAGCGGAGAGCCTAGCGTGCCCAGAATCGAGCGTGTCGAGATCGCGCTGATCGACTTGCCGCCGCGTGTGGCGCGCAGCGATGCGATCCAGGCCTTCACGCTGCAGGAAACGCCCTTCATTCGCCTGCGCGATGCCGAAGGCGCCGAGGGGACAGGCTACAGCTACACGATCGGCACTGGGGGATCCTCGGTGATCGCTCTGTTGCGAGACCATCTCGGCCCGCGTTTGATCGGTCGCGAGGCGGATGCGATCGAAGCGATCTGGCAGGACTTGTTTTGGCACACCCATGCCCTTGCCATCGGACCGCTGACCGCGCTGGCGCTTGCCGCTATCGACGTCGCACTCTGGGACCTGCGTGCCCGCCAACTCGGCGTCCCGCTCGCGCGGCTCGCGGGCGGGGCGAAGGAGACGATCCCGGTTTATGACACCGATAGCGGTTGGTTGCATCTCGAGACCGGCGCCCTGGTCGAGGCTTGCTCGGCGGCCGCTTCCGCCGGGTTCCGCGGCGTGAAGGTGAAGGTCGGCAAGCCTTCGGTGCGGCAGGATCTCGCCCGGCTCGAGGCCGTGCGCTGTGCGATCGGGCCCGACGTCGAGCTGATGACGGACGCCAATCAACGGTTCACGGTTGCCGAGGCGATCCGTCGGGCGGGTGCGTTCGAGGCGGCGGGGCTTGACCTTGCCTGGTACGAAGAGCCGTTGCCGGCCGAGGACGTCGAGGGGCATGCAAGGCTTGCTGCGGCGACAACGATTCCGATCGCTGTCGGCGAAAGCCTCTATCACCCGTCGCAGTTCCGCGATTATCTCGCCCGCGGGGCCTGCCGTATCGTGCAGGTCGATGTCGCGCGCATCGGCGGTATCACGCCGTGGCTCAAGGTCGCGCACATGGCGGAGGCGTTCAATGTCGCGGTCTGCCCGCACTATCTGATGGAGCTCCATCTGCCGCTCTGCTGTGCCGTGCCCAACAGCACCTGGCTAGAGCACATCCCGCAGCTCGACGCCGTGACAGAAAGCCGCATCGACATCACCGCCGGTGTAGCGCGGGCGCCTGACCGGCCAGGGCACGGCATTCTTTGGGATCAACGTGCCCTTCAACGCCATCAACGCTTCCCGCCAATTGTCTTGACATAACACAGGGCGGCGAGCGGATCGCTGATCCGCGCCGTGCGCTGCGTCAGTTCGTCCGTGCGCCGAGCGCTTGCAGACGGTCGTACTGTTCGCGCGTCCAGCCCGCTCCGGCCTGCGCATCGTTGTGCAGTGGCAGGGCGGCAGCGCGGAAGGCGGCGCGATCCGGCCTGATCACGGTTTTGCCCTGCTGTTCGAACCAGGCCGGCAACGTTTCCTCAGCGGTGCGGATGGCGTAAGTCGCGCGGTTTGCCGCTTCGCGCCAGACCTCTTCG
>CALBEG010000245.1 GCA_937927455.1 uncultured Elioraea sp.
TGAAGGCTGGGGTGGCGACCGAAGAGGCCGCACTGGAGGCGGCGCTGGTGGCGATGGTGCGCGACCGGATCGGCCCCGTGGCGGCGTTCCGCCGGGTGCGGGTGGTGCCCCGTTTGCCGAAGACGCGGTCGGGCAAAGTGCTGCGGGCGACCATTCGCAAGATTGCCGATGGGCAGGAGTACGTGGTGCCGCCGACGATCGACGATCCTGCCTCGCTGGAGGAGATCAAGGCGGTGGTGGCGCCGGCGGAGTGAGCAGCCCGCAGATCATTGCGTGTTTTAAGACGTCTTGAAAAAAAGACTTGCCTTACTTAAGAGATGCCGGTACTCATCCGGGTGCAGCCGCGGTGGCTGCGCTCGACAGGGGATCCATCCATGTGGCTTCGCACCACTCTCGCCGCCGCCGCCGTGTCGGCCGCGGTTCTGGCCGGGCCGCAGACGGCGTCGGCGTCGACCATCACGCTCAACACCTACTCGTTTGCTGCTGGCTCTCAGGTCATCACTGGCATTGACGTCATTGGGCCTGACAGCATCTCGTGGGGGGCAATCAACGCCGGGCTGTTTCAGCTGAATACAACGGCGGGAACGCTCTACGGCTTCTGTGTCGATCTGTTTCACACAATCCAAAACAATATCGTGTACCAGACTGCGCCTTTGACCTTCGCGGGCGACAACACCCCAATGGGGTCGTCTGGGTCGGCGCCTGACCAGTTCCCATTGACCACCACCCAGGCGAAGCAGATCAACTGGCTGACGCTTCAGGCTGTGGGCGAGTTGGCCGCCTTAACCCTGACCGCCGAAAAGTCAGCGGCTTACCAACTCAAGGTCTGGGAAGTCGCCTACGGCTCCGCCTTCTCCTATGCTTTTGCACCTTCGGCTGTGGTTTCGGCGCTCTCGGGCATCTCGTCTGCCCTCGCCGCAGCAGACCTCTCCTCGATCGCGATCCCGACAGCGCTGATTTCGGTGCAGTCGGGGCCGGACGGCCCGATTCTTGGCGAACGCCAGATGCTTGTCATCGGCGTGCCTGAGCCAGCCTCGCTCGCCCTCCTCGGTGCTGGGCTGTTGGGCCTGGGCATCGCCGCCCGCCGCCGCCCGGCTGTGCACTGAGAGCGATCCGGACGTTCTGCCCGTCGTTCCAAGCGCCCCGGGGCAGCCTGCCCCGGGGTTCTTTTCTTCCCCCTCGCGGTCGCGCCGAGCGAGTCAGAGATACCGCACCAACACAAACCCGGAGACGAGCAGCACAAGAAAGACGAGCGTAAACAGCGTCAGCCGCTTCTCCACCACCGCCAGCACCGGCGGGCCGAACTTGGCCGCGACCAAGGCCACCATGACAAACCGCGCCCCGCGCGAAGCCGCCGAAGCGATGATGAACGGAACAAGTCCCATCCCCACCGCGCCGGAAGCGATGGTGGCGAGCTTGTAGGGGATCGGCGTGAAGCCGGCGATCACCACCACCACCCAATCATAGGCGAGGTAAAGCGCGCGGAACCGCGCATCCGCCTCGTGCAGCCGGTAGAGGTCGATGATCGGCACCGCCACCGCCTCATAGAGCCCCCAGCCGATGAAATAGCCAGCCACTCCGCCCAGGGTCGAACCCGCGGTGCAGATCAGCGCAGAAGAGAGCCAGCGGTCTGGCCGCGCCACCGCCATCGGGGCAAGGATCACGTCAGGCGGGATCGGGAAAACCGAGGACTCGGCGAAAGCGACAAGAAACAGCCACACCCGCGCCTGCGGATGCGCGGCGAGCCTGAGCACGGCGTCGTAGAGGCGGCGAAGACCAGGCAGTTCCACGGCAAGGGCACCTCGGGATCATGGAAGGCGTGGCCCCGTGCCACGCGGGCATGGCCTCCGCAAGGCACGCGGTCGCCACGACGCGCGCCGCCTCCCCTGCCGCATCGCCCTCGGCTAGTGTCCCTTGCCTTGCCGAACGAGGGACCCCGTGCCACGCCGTTTCCTGCTGCCAGCCGCTGCTGGCCTCTGTCTTGCCGCCCCGTTGCCCGCCTCGGCTCAAACGGAGCCACACGCTTGGCTGTACGGCGCCTGGTCCGGCGGCATCGCCCCGCCTGATCTGCGGCAAAGCCGCACGGCATGCCTGGCGGCCCCCAGCGTGATCGTCACCCGCGACATCATCCTGCACCAGACCCTGCTCGAGCCCGCCTATCAACAGAGACTGATCGAGACTGTGCGCGCGCTGCCGGATGGGGTGGAGATCCGCCTCCGCCCCGCCCCGCCCCGCGCACCCGGCGCACCCCCGGCCGGCTTTGGCTGCGCCGACCCCAATGTGCTGCGCGTCAAGCGCGAGGCGGACGGGTCGATCACCTTCCCTGGCTGTCTCGGCTTTCCCGCTCCCCTCGTCTCCTGCCTCGCCAAGTGAGGCTCACGCCGGCAGGCTGAGGCTCGCGCGCAGGCCGCGAGGGGACCGATTCTCCAGCACGAGCTCTCCGCCATGCGCGCGGGCGACACTACGCGCGATGGCAAGCCCGAGCCCCGCCCCCCCGGTCTCGCGCGACCGCGACGGCTCGCCCCTCTGGAAGGGCTCCATCAGCCGCGCGATCTCGGCCTCGTCGATGCCAGGCCCCTCGTCTTCGACCAGGATCCGCACCACCCCGCACTCTGGGGGAACGAGGCGGATCGTGCAGTGGCCGGCGTAGGCGACGGCGTTTTGCACCAGGTTGCCGAGCGCCCTCTTCAATGAGACGGGGCGAACAGAAACCGCCAGCGCGGCCGGCGCCCCCACCCGGACCACCTCACGACCGGCGAGGTCGTTCGCTTCGTCCGCCACCGTGCGCGCGAGCGCTGCGAGATCGATCACGCTCACCTGCTCGCGGGCCGCATCCTCGCCGGCCAGCGCCAGTGTGGCGGAGACCATCGCCTCCATCTCGGCAAGATCGGCCAGAAGCTTTTCGCGCAGCACCTGGTCCTCGATGAACTCCGCCCGCAGGCGAAGGCGCGTGATCGGCGTGCGCAGGTCGTGACTGAGCGCGGCGAGCATCGTGGTGCGGTCGGAGACGAAGCGGCGAATCCGTTCCGCCATCGTGTTGAAGGCGGCCGCCGCCTGCGCCACTTCGCGCGGGCCCTCGGTCGAAAGCGGCGGGGCGTTGACGTCTCGCCCAAGCCGGTCGGCGGCCTGGGCGAGCTCTCGCAGCGGCGCGGTGAGACGCCGCACCGCCCAGAAGGACAGGGCTGCGACGGCGGCCGTCATCACCGCGAGCGCGACGAGGAAGGTGGGCGACGACCAGGGCACGGGCCGCGGCGGGCGGGCGGTGACGTTCATCCAGCCCTGGTCGGGAAGCCGAAGCGAGGCCGAGAAACCGCCGCCTTGCAGGTCGGCGAGGATCACCTCGCGCGGGCGGAGAGAGGGAGGACCGCCGAGCCGGCCGAGCCAGGGTGCAAGGCGGTCCGCTCCCTCGACCCGCCTGCCCGTTGCGAGGCCGACCGTGGTGGGCTCGGCGGAGAAAGTGACGGTGAACCCATCCGGCAGGTCGGCCTGGCGGATGAGCTCCCCGCGCGCCGAGGCAGGAGCCGTCACCGCCGCGCGCCAGAGCCCGGCGAGCCGAAGCATGGACTCGCGCGCCGCCGCCTTGCGCTGCAGCTCCATGCGATCGAGCGCATGAATGGTGAGCCCGATCACCTGCGCGGCGGACAGGCCGAGCAGAAGAACGAGGAAGGTTCTGCCTGCGATCGAACGCGGCCAGAAAGAGAGGGTCACGATGTCTCCACCGGGGCGGCCAGCACATAGCCGCCGCCACGCACGGTCTTGATCAGGGAGGGGTTCTTGCCGTCGTCGTCGAGCTTGCGGCGCAGCCGGCTGATCGCGACGTCGATCGTACGGTCGAACACCCCGGCAGTGCGCCCGTGCAACAGGTCCGTCAGCGCGTCGCGCGTCAGCACCCGCCCTGGCCGTTCGGCGAGGATGCGCAGGAGATCGAACTCGCCCCCCGTTAGCGCGACCTCCACCCCGTTCGGATC
>CALBEG010000246.1 GCA_937927455.1 uncultured Elioraea sp.
CGTCGCGCAGTTCGACACGCTGTGCCTTGGCCTCGAACATCCGCCACGGCTCACTTGCTGAGCAACGGGGCAGACGCCCCGATCGAGCCCCACACACCGCAACCAGCAAGCCTCGCGATCCGCACCAACACACCGCCAGCAACCCCGGCAGGATCGAAGGCGGTCACTTCTCCGCCGACGTGCCAGGCGCCAGCCTTCCACGCACCTCAGCCGGCCCAACGGACTTCGAAGATTAACCGGTTGCACGACGCAGAGGAGACGGCCGAGCCAGCAGGTCGGAGCGGAAACCGGCCCCCAGACGCCCCCCGAGCAGGGAAATTAGGTCGAAAAGCCCAGGAAACTGCGCGAAAACAGGCCATGGTCGATCTGCGCGACCAAAGCCTGGCGATGCTCGTCGGTCAGCCGTGGCGTAGGGCTGGACGCCTTGCGGTCGCGCAGACTGTCCGGCCCCTCGCCGTTGAAGCGCACTATCCAGTCCCGCACGTTCTGCAGAGTGACGTTGCCAAGCCGCGCCGCCTGCGAGCGCGGGCCGCCGTCGTAGTTCGGCGCCAAGGCTCGCAGAGGCCGGGCCTGCGCGGCCTCCTTGCTGCGTTGGGCAAGCCGGCGAAGCTTGGTCGCGTTGAAGTCCATACGCAGGGCCATGGCATGCGCCATGGTGAGACTTCGATGCTCACCAGCTTGACTCACAACGCCACCGCAGGGGGGGTCTCCCTCGCGACACATGCCCCACGAAGATTGGAAACCTTGAGAACGCGCGTCCTGCTGAGCTGTGGACGTGCCCGGCTTGTGGGCGGCTGGCCTGGGTGCTGGACGAGGACGAGGAGGACCGCCCGACGTACGTCAACGAGTCGGGCGGAAGCGCTTAGCCGCGCTGTGCTCTCCGCCGCCGCGTGCCCAATCTGTGCCCAACCCAAATGCCCATTTGACGGAATTATTGGACACAGTTGGGCGCTCGTGACCGATGGCAGTTGGGAACAACCCGTTGAAACCATTGATATTTATGGTGGGCGCGGTAGGGATTGAACCTACGACCCCTGCCGTGTGAAGGCAGTGCTCTCCCGCTGAGCTACACGCCCCCTTCACCGGTGTGATAGGGCCGCGCCCGGCCGAGCGTCAAGCCGACGGCGCTTGCACGCACACGCGCGCCTCACCACAGTCACGTCATGCGCCTCGCTCTCGCCGCCGCCGCAATCCTCCTCGCTGCGCCGCCGGCCTCCCCCGCGTCGGTGGAAGCGCAGTACACGGCGCGTGTAGGCGGCTTTCGGGTGATGACGATCGACGTCACGGCCGACCTGCGCGACGAGGCCTACCGCGTGCGCGCCCGGGCTCGCTCCTCCGGCATTGCTCTGCTCACCACTCGCTTCGACCAGACTGCCATCGCCGAGGGACGGCTGACGCCATCCGGGCCAAGGCCCGTCATTTTCCGCGCCGAGGGCGACTGGCAGGGCGAGCGCCGGTTGGTGGAGGTTACGCTGACTGAAACGGAGCTGCGCACCCGGTTGGAGCCGCCCGAGGTGCCGGAGCGCGAGCCTGTGCCGCCCGACCTCGCCCAAGGTGGCATCGACACCCTCACCGCGCTCGTTTCCGTCGCCCACTCGGTCTCCGCCCGCGGCGAGGCTGGCTGCGCCACGACCCTCACCATCTTCGATGGGCGGCGGCTGAAGCGGATCGTGCTCACTCCGGCCGGCACCGGACCGGTAGCAGAGCGGCCGGGGGTCGAGGCCGTGCGCTGTCGCCTGGAGGGGCGCCAGATCGGCGGCTTCTGGCGCGACTGGGATCGCGCCGAGGCGGAAAAGACGCAGTTTGGCGCGGTGTGGTTCGCGCCTCCCTTCGACGGAGCGCCGGCGATGCCCCTCAGGCTGGAAATGGGCATCGACTGGCTAGGCACCCTGGTCGTCTCGATCACTCGCGCCTCTCCTGCAGCCAGCCAGCAGGCGGCGCGATGACGCGAACGCGTCTTGCCCGGGCGGCCGCGGCGGCCGAGACGTCATGTATGACCCGCCTCCTCTGCATCGCCGCTCTCGCCCTCACCTCCGCTCTGCCGGTGCGGGCAGCAAGCGAGCCGGTGTTCGCCTCCTACACCGTCTATTTCTCAGGCTTCCGGGTGGCGGAGCTTGACGCCTCGCTCGCCCTCTCCCCAGACCGCTACCGCGCGGTGGCCCGGCTGCGCACCGCCGGGCTGCTCGCCACCTTCGTGCGCGGCGAACAGGTCTCGGAGGTCGAGGGCAAGGTCGCTCCGGCCAGCGCGGTCGGCCTCGCTCCCGACCGCTACGCCATGGAAGGGCGTTGGCGTGACCGCGTGCGACGCATCACGATGCGCTGGAATGGCAACGCGCCCGAGGTGCTGACCCTCATCCCCGCCAACCATGAGGAGCGTGAGCCCGTGCCAGCCAATCTGCAATACGGCACGGTGGACACGATGTCGGCACTGGCCGCGCTGATCGCGCGCGTCTCGGCCATCGGGGAATGCGAAGGCGCGGTGGCGGTGTTCGACGGCCGTCGACGCAGCGACTTCACTGCAGCCACGGAGGGCGAGGACATCCTCGCTCCCCATCGCTGGGGTATCTACGCCGGCCCGGCTCTCAGGTGCCGCTTCGAGGGCCGTCAGGTCGCCGGGTTCTGGCGCGAAGCGGACCCGGCTCAGGCGCGCGAGTCGCGCACCGGCACCGCCTGGCTCGCCCGACCCGCGCCCGACCTGCCCGCGATCCCTGTGCGAATCGACTCCGACACGAACTGGGGCACTATTCACATCCACCTGACCAGAGTCGGCCGTGCTGAGGTGGCAATGCCTCTGCGCGAGACCCGCAACTAACAACCGGTCAGCTGTCCGGGCGCGTGAACGCAGCGCGGTCGCGACGATGCGATGACGTTTTGACAACCGGGCTCCGCGCACGGCACAACCCGCGGCCGTGCCCGATCATCCGTCCCTCGCCGTGATCCTCGCCGCCGGCCTCGGCACGCGGATGCGTTCGCGCCTGCCGAAACCCCTCCATCCCCTGGCCAGCCGACCGATGGTTGCGCACGTTCTGGACGCGGCGCGCGCCGCCGGCTTCACCGAGGCGGCGGTGGTGATCGGACCCGAAGCGGCCTTTGCGGCGATGCGCCGCGCCGTCGCCCCAGCAGCCTGCTTCGTGCAAGAGGAGCGGCTCGGCACCGCGCACGCCGTGCTCGCCGCCACCCCAGCCCTGGAAGCGACCGTGGGGGAGGCGATGATCCTCTACGGCGACGTTCCATTCGTTCGTCCCGAAACCATGCGCGCGCTCGCCGCCCGCCGCCGCGAGGCAGAGGCCGGCCTCGCGCTTCTCGTGTTCCGCCCCGCCGACCCGGCGCAATACGGCCGGGTGGTGCTCGACAACGACGGATTTGTCTCACGCATCGTCGAATGGCGCGACGCGACAGCCGAGGAGCGCGCGATCGGTCTGTGCAACGCGGGCCTGTTCTGCGCCCCCGCCGCTGATCTGCTTCGCTGGTTGCGCCGCGTCGGCAACGCCAACGCCAAGGGCGAGTATTACCTCACCGACATCGTCGCCATCGCCCGCGGCGAAGGGGCGCGCGTGGTGGCGGCCGAAGCGCCTGAGGACGAGGTGATGGGCGTGAATTCGCGGGCCGAACTCGCCGCCGCCGAAACCATCCTGCAGGCACGCCTGCGCGCCCGCGCGATGGAGAACGGAGCAACCCTGATCGCTCCGGAAACGGTCTTCCTCGCCTGGGATACCGCACTCGCTCCCGACGTCGTGGTCCACCCGCACGTCGTGTTCGGCCCAGGCGTGACTGTCGAGGAGGGGGCAGAGATCCGCTCCTTCTCCCACCTCGAGGGCTGTGTGGTGCGTGTGGGCGCGATCGTCGGCCCCTTCGCGAGGCTTCGCCCGGGGGCCGAGGTCGGCGAGAGGGCGCACGTCGGTAATTTCGTCGAACTGAAGAACACCCGCCTGGGCGCCGGCGCAAAGGCGAACCACCTTGCTTATCTCGGCGACGCGACCATCGGCGAAGCGACGAACATCGGCGCCGGCACGATCACCTGCAATTATGACGGCGTGGCGAAGCACCGCACCCTTATCGGCTCTGGCGTGTTCGTGGGCTCCAACGCCACGCTCGTAGCACCCCTAACCCTCGGCGACGGGTCGTTCATCGCCGCCGGCTCCACCATCACCGACGACGTGGCAGCCGAGGCGATGGCCTTCGGCCGCGCGCGCCAGGTCGAGAAACCCGGCCGGGCGACAAAATTCCTCAAGGCGCGCAAGGAGCAAGCCTGATGTGCGGCATCGTCGGCGTGGTCGGGCGCGGCGAGGCCGCTCCGCTTCTGCTCGAGGCGCTGAAGCGGCTCGAGTATCGAGGCTACGACAGTGCGGGTATCGCGACCTTGGTGAACGGTACCATCGCCCGCCGCCGTGCGGAGGGCAAGCTCGTGAGGCTTGCGGAACGTCTTGCTTCCGAACCGCTCGCCGGCACCATTGGCATCGGGCACACACGCTGGGCTACGCACGGCCGCCCCTCGGAGGGAAACGCCCACCCGATTTCGACCGCCCGCGTTGCCGTCGTCCACAACGGCATCATCGAGAACCACGCCGAGCTGCGCGCCGAACTTGAGGCCGAGGGTGCGACGTTCGACTCCGAGACCGACACCGAAACGGTGGTACGCCTGCTTGACCGCGCGCTCGCCCACGGAGCGTCGCCCGAGGAAGCGATGGCGACCGTGCTGCCCCGCCTTCAGGGTGCCTTCGCACTGGCCATCCTGTTCGCTGGACGGAACGATATGATCATGGCCGCACGCCGCGGCTCGCCGCTGGCCATCGGCTTCGGTGAGGGCGAGATGTATGTCGGCTCCGATGCTCTTGCACTCGCACCGCTGACGGAACGGATCTGTTATCTCGAGGAGGGTGACTGGGCGGTGGTGCGCGGCGACGGCGTGAGCGTCTTCGACTTCGCCAACCGGCCCGTCGCACGCGCAATCAAACGCACGGCGATCTCCGGCGCCATGGTCGGAAAGGGCAACTACCGCCACTTCATGGAGAAGGAGATCCACGAACAGCCTGCCGTCATCGGCGACACGCTGAAGAGCTACCTCGACCCCGCCTCGCGTCGCGTCACCTTGCCTGACCTCGAGCTTGATCTCGCCGCCGTCTCGCGCCTGGCCATCGTCGCTTGCGGCACCTCGTTCTATGCCGGCCAGGTGGCACGCGACTGGTTCGAGCAGGTGGCGCGTCTGCCCGCCTCGGCCGACATCGCCTCCGAGTTCCGCTACCGCGAACCTGTCCTGGACCCGGGCGGGCTCGTGCTCGGGATCAGCCAGTCGGGCGAGACGGTCGATACCCTCTCCGCCCTCCGCTGGGCGAAGGCGCAAGGCCAGCGTGTTCTGTCCGTCGTCAACGTGCGCGAGAGCGCGATGGCGCGCGAGTCCGACGCCGCCCTGCTCACACTTGCTGGTCCCGAGATCGGGGTCGCCTCCACCAAGGCCTTCACGACCCAGCTCGCTGTTCTTGCATGTCTCGTGATCGCCACAGGCGAAGCGCGCGGAGCACTATCGCGCGAGGCGGCCGCATCGCTCACCCAGCCTCTGATCGAGGTACCGAGCCAGACGGCGGAGGCGCTCGAGCTCGAACGCCGCATCGCCGCGATCGCGGAGGACGTCGCCCAGGCCCGCGACGTGCTTTATCTCGGTCGCGGCACGGCCTGGACCATCGCGATGGAAGGCGCGCTGAAGCTGAAGGAAGTGAGTTATATCCACGCCGAAGGCTATCCGGCAGGCGAGATGAAGCACGGCCCCATCGCGCTGATCGATGAACATGTGCCGGTGATCGTGCTCGCCCCGCCCGGCCCCCTGTTTGAGAAGACCGCCTCGAATGTGCAGGAGGTGCACGCGCGTGGTGGACGGGTGATCCTCGTCTCCGACCGTGCGGGCTGCGACAGCCTTGCACCGCTCTGCACGCACACGGTGCCCATGCCCGCCGTGCACCCCTTCGCCGCACCGATCGTCTATGCCATCCCCGTCCAGCTGCTCGCCTATCACGTTGCCGTGCTGAAGGGCACGGACGTCGATCAGCCGCGCAACCTCGCGAAGAGCGTGACAGTGGAGTGAGGGCAGCGCTGGGCCCTGGTCTCTTTAATCTTGCCAAGGATCAGGAACACGCTCGGCCGGCGCACCCGGTTATTACCTTTTGCTAACCCATTTCGGGAATCATCCCCTGGCAACGGCCTCATGGAAATCGGAGACGGACTGCCATGTCTTTTCTCTCTTCGCTGCGCGTCAGTTGGAAGGTCTCTCTGCTCGCCGGCGGGCTTGGGTTTGTTATCCTCGGGCTTGGGTTCATGTCACTGAAGAGCTTGCAGACCCAAGGCACCTATGCGCGTGCCGTCTACGCGAACGCGAACATTGCCCTTTCTGCCGCGCAACTTGACGGATTGATGTCCGATATCCGACGGCAGGAGGGGGCCGTGGCGTACACCTTGGCCGCAAACCGCAACGCCGACATCACCGACTACCGTCGCCGGCTCGAAGCAGGAGCAGAGCGGTATCGACAGCTGATCGGCACCCTCCGCAGCCAGATCTCTGGCGGAGCGTTGGCCTCGTTGGTTGATCGAGTCGAAAAAGCGGCCGAAACCTATCTCGCTGGCGTCAAGCAGAGCATCGCTGTCGCTGAACGAAGAGAGGCGAGTGAAGTCATTGCTGCCGTTCGTGCCAATAGCCGGGCTATTCGGGAGATTAATGACCTGACGGCGGAGCTGACCCGGCTTGCGGAAACCAAAGAGAAAGAAGCCGTAACGGCGGCAGAAACCGCTTATAAAGAAGCAGAGACGAAAGTCATTGCGATCGTCGCCCTTTCTCTGCTGGCATCGATAGGCTTAGCGTGGCTGATCGGCGCGCGCGGCATTGCACGCCCCGTCGCACTCTCCGTTGCCCGGCTCCGCTCCCTAGCCGAAGGC
>CALBEG010000247.1 GCA_937927455.1 uncultured Elioraea sp.
GCCCGGGCGGAAGATTTCCACGCAGGAGGGGTTCGGACAGATCCTGTCCGAAATCGGTCGCGGGGTGGGTGACCTCGCCCCGCTCGCCTCGCGTCTTGTCACCATGAGCCCGGACGTGACGGTCTCCACCTCGCTTGGGCCATGGGTGAACCGCCGTGGCGTGTTCTCGCGCATGCGGCGCAACGATGTCTTTCGCGATGCTAAGGTCGTCTCGCCGCAGAAATGGGTGATGACGCCTGAAGGGCAGCACATCGAACTCGGCATCGCCGAGCAGAACCTGTTTCTGTTGCTCGCCGCGGCTGGGCTCGCGCACGAGCTGTTCGGCGTTCGGCTGATTCCGCTTGGCACCGTGTACGACACTTTTGTCGGGCGCGGCCTCGATGCGCTGATGTACGCCTGCTACCAGGATGCCCGTTTCATCCTGGTCTCTACGCCTTCGGGGATCACCCTCGCACCTGAAGGCGGGCAGCACCAGTCCGTCTATACCCCGCTGATCGGGATCGGGCAGGACCGGCTTGCCTTTTACGAACCGGCTTTCGTCGACGAGCTCGCAGCCATATTGGCCTGGGCGTTCCGCCAGCTGCAGGAGCAGGACGGCTCATCGGTTTGGCTTCGCCTCTCCACGCGGGCGATTGCGCAGCCGTCGCGCCCTCTTGACCCGGATGCGGTGATCCGCGGCGGATATTGGCTGGTGCCGCCTGAGCCGGGGGCCGCGATCGCGCTCATCACCCAGGGCCCTGTCGCTCCGGAGGCGCAGGTCGCGCTGGACACAATCCGCGAAGATGTTCCGGGGGCGGGATTGCTTGCGGTGACGAGCCCTGACCGGCTGCAGCACGACTGGGTGGCGGCTTGCCGGCTGCGCCGCGAGGGCGAGGCCAGGACGGCCTGGATCGAGACCTTGCTGGCCCCTCTCGCCCCGGATGCCGTCCTGGTGACTGTGTTGGATGGGCACCCTGCCACGCTCGCGTGGCTTGGCTCGGTGCGCGGACAACGGGTGGAACCGCTCGGCGTCGACCGATTCGGCCAGGCCGGCGACATCCCCTCCCTCTACGCCCTCTATGGCCTCGACAGCGAGGCGTTGGTGTCGGCTGCCGCTGCCGGTCTCGTCTCCCGGCTGGGCGGCGGCCGCGCGGCGTGAGGTGCGATCAGCTGACGAAGGTGGTCGAAGGCAGGGCGGAGGTCACCACCGGCGGCGGCGGCTCTTCCGCAACCCGCTCCTCGGACGGGCAGGCGAAGGCCGGCAGAGACAGGGCGGCGAATAGAAGGGCGGCGGCGAGCAGGCGCATCGGGATCATCCCTTTCCGTCAGGTCGAGGGGGTCATGCCATGACTGCATGAGTCCCTCTTCTGGGAAGATTGTGCCGGATGCAGCGGCACTCCGCAACGCCGACGGCGTGTCAGCGGGACGGACGGTTTGACGCGGGGCGGGCGGCGGAGAGCTGGGCGAGCAGGGCGATCGGTCGCGCGGCGGCGATCGGTGCCGCGCGGTAGGAGTCGAGATCACGTCCGCGCGAGCCGAAGCCGGCGGGGGCGTGCGGGATGAATGGGGTGGGCGACGGCGTCTCGCCGTCTCCCCGAACGGAGGGGGCCGGGCGCGCCGCGCCGAAGGCGACGGGCGAGACCCGTCCTGCCCCGCCCGCGGCCCGTGCGGCCCAGGTCGCGGCCTGCGCCCGCCGGTGCGCCTCCGCCGCGTGCCGCGTTTCCTCCGGCCAAGCCGCGAGCACACGACGTTTGTAAGCCTCGGCGAACTCGGGCGTTTGCGAATGGTAGTGTGCCGCCGCCTGCGTCCAGGACTGCGTCCGCCCTTGCAGGTCGACGAGGAAGCGGGCGGCGTAGTCGGCGTTGCGCCAGGGGTCGAAGGCCTCTTCGACAGAGGAGAAGGCGTGCGGATGATGGTGCAGGTTCACCTGCATGCAGCCGACGTCGATCGAGCGCACGCCGCGCGCTTGCAGGGCGCGCACGGCGGCAATCGCTGCCTCCTTGGTGGGGAAGAACTGCCCCGTTCCCTCGGCATTGATGGTCCAGGGCCAGGGGCCGAACGTCCCCGTCTCGGGGTCGCGTCGCCCGCTTTCCACCCGCCCGATGGCGAGCAGGAGCGCGTGCGGGATGGCGTGCGCGCGTTCCGCCGCGGCGATCGCCGGCCGGCAGAGGTCGGCCGGAGATGAGGGGGATTGGGCGGGCGCCGTGTTCGGCTGGGCTGCAGCCTCGTCGGCAGGGCGGATAATCAGCAGCGGGATGGCCAGGAGCGGGATGGCGAGGGTGAGGCGGTGAGGGCGCGGCATGACGGAGCGTTCCGGTAGTCGTGATAGCCCTGGCGACACGCATGCCGCGTGCCAGCGTTTGCCGGCTCCCTCGCGATGACGTGATCATGCGTTCTGCGAAACCGATCCGTGCTGATGCTGCAGCGCAAAAAATCTCTTGTCTCGGATCCGTCCCTCGCCTACCTTCGGCATTGCAGCATCGTGGTTTCGGCCATGCTGTCTGCCTTTCTTGGACGTTTCCTCCCTTAACTCGGCCGCCCTGCGAAGGGCGGCCCTTTTTTTGCGACAAGGCCATCGCACCAGAGGTTTCGGCCCCGATCACGTCGAGAGCGGCACTACCCAAGGTAGCCGACAGCCTGGTCGCATCGCCTCGCTCAGGGCCTGAGCGGGGACCAGTCGGCGGCGGCGAGTTCCCCGATCACCCGCTCGAGCAGCGCCTTCATTCCTGCAAATCCGGCGGTGGGCTCGATCCGCACCTCGTCCATGTAGAGGGAGCGCGAGAGCTCGATCTGCAGCGCATGCACACCCTCCCGCGGCCGCCCGTAATGCCTGGTCACGTAGCCCCCCGCGTAGGGCTCGTTGCGCCGCACGCGGAGCCCATGCCGGCTCAGCGCCTCCTCGACGCGCCGGCTGGCAAGCGGCGCGCAGGACGTGCCGTGCGCGTCGCCGAGCACGACATCCGGCGGTGGCTCCCGTGTCGGCGCCGTGGCCAGCGACGGCATCGAATGGCAGTCGATGAGCAGGCAGCAGCCGAAGCGGTGCAGGGTCTCGGCAAGGAGCCCGGCAAGCGCCTCGTGATAGGGGCGCCAGCAGGTGGCAATCCGCGCCTCCGCTTCTTCGAAGGTGAGCTTGCGCCGGTAGATCGCCTCTCCGGTGGAGACCACGCGCGCGATGGTGCCGAGCCCGGCGCCGACCCGCGGGCTGGCCGCATTCACGTAGGCAGGCAGCGGGTCGGCGAACATCGCCGGATCGAGTTCCCAAGGCTCGCGATTGACGTCGCACCAGGTCCGCGGAAAGGTGGCGTGGATGAGCGGGCAGCCCAGCGCGGGCGCCGAGCCGAACAGCTCCTCGACGAAACTGTCCTCGCTGCGCCGCAGAGTGGCCATGTCGAGCCGCGTTTCGTGCAGGAACTCCGCTGGGTAGATGCGGCCCGAGTGCGGCGAAGAGAAGATGATCGGGGCCAGCTGCATCGCTGGCCGCTGCACGCGCACCGGCTCGGCCCAAGGCTCGGGACCATGACGGCGGTCCGCACGGGTCTCAGAGCCATCCCTCGCCGGCAGCGTATCCATCGCAGCCATGAAACACTGGCTTGGCTGCCCTGTCACCCGCCGCCGCCGCTAAGGCGCGGCGCTTGCGCCCCCGCCCAGCCGCCGGTAGAGAACCACAACAGGGCGGGCGCGTAGCTCAGCGGGAGAGCACCACCTTGACACGGTGGGGGTCAGAGGTTCGATCCCTCTCGCGCCCACCAGTGCATTGCCGCAAAGCGACGTGGGGCTATGATGGGGCATGCAGGGTGGAGTCTCACCCGGCAGCACCGTAACCCCGAAGTGGCGAGGTTCCCCCTGGCACTGTTCAAGCGTCCCAAAAGCGAAACAGGCGCGGCCGGCCGTGACACGCACGCGCCCGACCACGGCGCCGTTGCGGCCGGCGAACCGATCGCCCGCCCGATCCAGATCCGCAAGGAGAGCGCCATGGCCCTGAAGCCGACGATCCCCACCCCAGCCATTCCGCCGCAACCGATGCCGTTGTCCCCCGCCGTGACCCCGACAGCGGCTCCGCCCGGTCCGCGCGCGACCGGGCGAACGCACGCGGATCGTCGCGCCCTCGTCGTCGGCCGCGGCATCGCGCTTTCGGGCGGCGCGATCAGCGACTGTGAACGGCTCGAGGTGCACGGCACGGCGGAGGTCTCGATCCGCAACGCGCTCGAGCTCGCGATCGCCGACAGCGGCGTGTTCCGCGGCGAGGCCGAAATCGAGGAAGCCGACATCTCCGGCGCCTTTGATGGCGCGATCACCGTCACGGGCCGGCTGGTCATCCGCGCCACCGGCCGGGTGAGCGGTACTATCCGCTGCGCGCGGCTGATGGTCGAGGAAGGGGCGCAGGTGAGCGGGCGGATCGAGATGATCCCAGCTCTAGGCGCTCCAGCCGCCTCCCCGGGCTCCGCCCTGGCGCAGGCGGCGCAGCCGGCTCCGGCTGCCGCGGGGTTGGCGATGGCCGCCGCCGAGCCCGCCCTGGCGCGAGGCTGACGCCAATCCGGCCCGCCGCACGCCGTGGCCCTCCGGGCCGCTGCGGTTGTCTCGGTTGCCGCTCTGGCCGTCGCGTGCTCCGGCACCTCGGCCGACCCGAACGCCGCGGCCGAGCGGGCGCTTGCCGACATCGCGGCGGCGCGGGCTGCGCTGGAGGCGATGCGGCAGGGCGCTCCCCCTCACGCCGTAGCACCTCGCCCGATCTGGCCAGCCCCGCCCGCCGATCGCCCGGCCCATCTCGTTCGTTCGCCGCGCTCCGCTGCCGACCTCACTGGTCTCGGCGAAGCCGACCTGCGCGCCCTCCTCGGCGAGCCTGACTTGGTTCGGGATGAGGGCGAGGTGCGCGCCTGGCTCTACCGAGGCCCCTCTTGCCTGCTCGACGTGTTCCTCGAGGGCGAAGACGAGCCACGGGTCGTGCTTGCCGCCGCACGCGGTGCCGGGCTCGAGCGGGTGCCAGAGGAGGTCTGTCTGCGCTCGCTCGCGCGCGGCCGAGCCCGCCTCCCCTGGACCTGAGGGGCCTCACGCCAAGGCGTAGTCGGCTTCCGCCGTGTAGTGCGCCTGATCCTTCGCGAGGTGCGAGGAAAACAAGGTGAACCGTTCCACTGGCACCGGCTGCGCTCGGAACAGCCCGTGCAGGCGGAGGAACTCTCCAAGGCGTATCGGGTCCGGGTTGTCAAGTCGGGCGAGCGTGACGTGGGGGACGAAGCGACGCCGCTCCGGTTCGCAGCCCGCGCGCACAAGGGCACTCTCCACCTTCGCGCGAAGGTGTTCGAGGGCAGCATTGCGCTCCACCCCCACCCACAGCGCATTGGGGCGGCCCCGGGTCTCGAACGTGCCCACGCCACTGAGGGTGAGGTCGAAGCCGCGCGCAGCGATGGCCGACAGCCCAGCGTCGATGTCGTCGGCGCGACCGTTGTCCACCTCGCCGATGAAGCGCAGCGTCAGGTGGTAGTTCTCCGGTGGGACCCATTTCGCGCCGGGGAAACGGTGCGCGATCAGCCCGGAGAGGCGAAGGCGCAGTTCATAGGGGACCGCCAGTCCGACGAAGAGACGAAGCATGCCGCGCCCTCCTCCACCCAGGCCGTCACCCGCGCCCTGCCCGCGCGATGAGCGCCTCGACGTGGGGCAGGATGCGCTCGACCATCACCGCCACCCCGCGCGCGTTGGGATGGATCCCATCCGGCTGATTGAGCGCCGGTTCGGCGGCGACGCCCTCCAGGAAGAACGGGTAGAACACGACATCGTGCTCGCGCGCCAGCCGGGCATAGACCTCGCGGAATGCCTCCCCGTACTCCGCCCCGAGATTTGGCGGCGCGAGCATGCCGGCGAGCAGGGCGGGGATGTTGAGCTCACCCAATCGCCTCAGGATCGCCTCGAGATTGGCATGGGTGGCGGCCGGATCGATGCCCCTCAGCCCGTCATTGCCGCCAAGCGCGACGATGGCGACGTCGGGCCGGTCGGCCAATGCCCAGTCGAGCCGCGCCCTGCCCCCAGCCGTGGTGTCGCCCGAAACCCCGGCATCGATCACCCGTGCCGGAATGCCCTTGGCTCGCAGCGCGCGCTCGAGCTGGGCGACGAAGCCCTCGCCGCGGGCGAGCCCGTAGCCTGCGGTGAGGCTGTCGCCGAGGGCGAGGATACGCATTTCGCGCGCTTCCGCCCGCGCTTGCGCGCCGCACAACGCCGTGATGAGGAAACCCGCTGCGGCGACCGTCGCTTCCCGCCGCCCAACCCCCGGGCCATATCGGTCGAAGCCAGGAGGGGTTGAATCCGCCATGGACGCCATCGTTCACCCCGCGCGGGCCGAGGCCGGCCCCGCCGCCGCCGACCCGATTGTCGCGGTGCGGGACCTCTTCTTCACCGTGGCCTCGGCAGCCGGCCCGGTCAACATCCTGCGCGGGATCTCGCTTGCCATCCCGGCCGGCGAGGCGGTCGGCATCGTCGGCCCATCCGGATCGGGCAAGTCTACTCTGATGATGCTGCTCGCCGGGCTCGAGCGGCCGACCGCAGGGTCGGTCCGGGTTGCCGGCGCAGACCTCGGCGCCATGGACGAAGACCAGCTCGCTCGCTTCCGCCGCGCGCAGATCGGCATTGTCTTCCAGGCCTTCCACCTGATCCCGACCATGACGGCGGAGGAGAATGTCGCCGTGCCGCTCGAGTTCGCCGGCCGCC
>CALBEG010000248.1 GCA_937927455.1 uncultured Elioraea sp.
GTCGGGGTGTGGCACAGCCATCCCGCCGGGGCAGCTCGGCCGTCCGCCCGCGACGCAGACGGCGCGTGGGAGGACGGCCTCGTGTGGCTGATCACCGCGATGGGGGCGACCGGTGCCTGGCTTGCGCGCGGAGGGGCTTTCGCCCCGGCCCATCTCGTCGTGGCCTGAAGGGGGTGACATGCGCCGTAAAAGCGACCTCCCATCCAAGCTTTGCGCCGTTTGCGGGCGCCCGTTCGTATGGCGGCGCAAATGGGCCAAGGTATGGGATGAGGTGAAGTATTGTTCCGAGGCCTGCCGGAAACGCCGGCCCAAAGGGGAGAAGGACAATGCTGTTCCGCTCCGACAACGTGACCGCCGTCTGCCCGCAGGTGATCGCAGCCATCCTGAGCGTGAACGCGGGTGATGCGGCACCGTATGGCGCGGACGAGGTGACGGGTCGTCTCAACGCCGTCTTCGGCGCGTATTTTGGCACCGAAGTCTTTGTCCACCCGGTGGCGACCGGCATCGCTGCCAACGCACTCGCCCTTGCCGCCGCCATGCCGCCCCCTGGGGCTGCCATCTGCCACGAGCAGGCGCATATCAATACAAGCGAGTCGGGCGCCCCCGAGTTCTTCTCCGGCGGCGGCAAGCTGATCGTGCTCGGCGGGGAACATGGCAAGCTCTCGGCCGAGGCGATCGCCCGCCGGCTCGCTTCCCTCCCGCCAGATCGGTTGCAATCCGCCCCGCCGACTGTGGTTTCGATCACGCAAGGGACCGAGGCGGGCACGGCGTATCGGCTCGACGAGATCGCAGCGATCGCCGAGGTCTGCCGCAGCCGGGGCCTGGTGCTGCACATGGATGGCGCGCGGTTCGAAAACGCCTGCGCGCGGCTCGGCGTGTCGCCGGCGGAGGCGTCGTGGCGCGTGGGGGTCGACATCCTGAGCTATGGGGCAACAAAGAACGGCGCGATGTGCGCCGATGCCGTGGTGATTTTCCGGGCTTCGCCGCATGCCGAGGCGCTCAATCGCTTCATGGGCCAGAGGCGGCTTCGTGCGGGGCAGGTGTTCAGCAAGATGAGGTACCTGTCCGCGCAACTCCTGGCGATGGTGGAAGACGGCACAGCCGCGCGCAACGCCGCCCATGCCAATGCGATGGCCGAGCGGCTCTCGGCTGGGCTTGCAGCGATTCCCGGCGTGCGTCTCGTTCATCCAACCGACATCAATGAGGTCTTCGTCGTCCTGCCCGACACGGTGCGCGCACACCTCACCGCCGCCGGCTTTGCAGTGCGGCCACGGCCAGAGGATGCTTCGCTCGTTCGGCTGGTGACGGCTTGGAACACGCGCCAGGAGGATGTCGACCGATTTGTCGCCGCTGCGGCAGGCGTTCGCGCTGCCGCTTGAGTGTCGTCCTGTGTCACCCCCAAGGCCGCTTGATCCCCGGCGCGCGTGCGGCTATCTGCGCTGGCGGTTGGTCCCGTTCGTCTAGAGGCCTAGGACACCGCCCTCTCACGGCGGCAACAGGGGTTCGAATCCCCTACGGGACGCCATGTTTCCCGCAGGCGCCGGGCCCCGACGTGAATGTGTGATCGGGGGCTGACGCCGGCGCTTGGGGGATAGTTTAGCGGTAGAACTCCCGGCTCTGAACCGGGCAGCCCTGGTTCGAATCCAGGTCCCCCAGCCACCTCTCGGGATTCCCAGTCATTCCTCACGGTCGTTGCTCCCGCGAACCAGCGCGGGACACATCGGCGGGTCACATCCCGCCGCCCCGCCCGAGCGGAGACGACGCGGATGACCGGGCGCGCACTGAGGATTTGGCCACCGTCGCCCTCGCTGCGTGGCTGCCGCCGCGCCGGTTCCCACGCCGCCGCCACGCGCTCGCCCGAAGGCCGATGCCGCAGCGATCGCACCTCTCCCCCTCACGCGAGCACCTCCATCGCCGCCGCAACGCCGCCCCGGCCATGCGGCACGCCGAGATCGCGCAGCGACAGTTCCACTGCGGCAAGCGTGCCGAGGATCATCGGTTCGTTGAGATCGCCCAGGTGACCGATGCGAAACACCCGGCCCGACAGCGCGCCCAGCCCCCCGCCCAGGGAGACGTTGTAGCGCGCCAAGGCATGGCAGCGCAGCGCCTCGGCGTCGTGGCCATCCGGCATCAGCACGGCGGTCACGCTGTCGGACTGGCGCGCCGGGTCGGCGCAGTAGAGGCTCGGCCCTGCATTCGCCGCCCAGGCGCGCACAGCAGCGCGGACGGCGGCACCAAGCCGGGCATGGCGGGCGTAGAGGGCATCAAGTCCTTCCGCCTCGATCAGGGACAGCGCCTCGGCAAGCCCGTGGAACATTTGGGTCGGGATCGTGCCGACGAAGGAGCGGTGCCTCCGCGTCAGCATGATCGACCAGTCCATGTAGAAGCGCGGCAAGCTGGCCTCGCGGTGCGCAGCCAGCGCCTTCGGGCTTGCCGCGCAGAAGGCAAGGCCCGTCGGCAGCATCAGCCCTTTCTGCGACCCTCCCACCACAAGGTCGACCCGCCATTCGTCCATGCGGAAGGGAAGCGAGGCGAGAGAGGAGATGGTGTCGGCGAGAAGGAGGGCCGGGTGGCCGGCGGCGTCGATCGCGCCGCGTATCTCAGCGAGCGGGATGGCTACACCCGTAGAGGTCTCGTTGTGCACCGCACAGACCGCCTTGATGCGGTGCGCGGCATCGGCGCCAAGCGCGGCGGTGACGGCGCCAGGGTCGACCCCGCGGCGGCGGTCAGCGGGCACGGTCTCGACTTCGAGGCCGAAGCGCCGCGCCATCTCGGTCCAGGAATCGGAAAAATAGCCGGACTCCAGCATCAGGATGCGGTCGCCCGGGCTGAACAGGTTCACCAAAGAGGCTTCCCAGGCGCCGTGGCCCGACCCCGTCATGAAGAAGATTTCGGCCGTGGTGCTGCCGAGGATGGGAAGAAGGCGCGCGCGGCAGTCGAGGACAAGGCGGATGAAGCCCTCATCCATGAAGTCCTGCGATGGGCGGTGGATGGCGCGAAGGACAGGGTCGGGAATATTGGTCGGCCCGGGGTTTGCGAAGAAAGAACGGCCGACAGGGCGTGGCATAGGGAACTCCGGCTCGGGACATCCGTCTGGCGAGGCTTCGCCGAGAGCGCGCGGCGACGCAAGGGTGCACTCGCTTTCCTGCTGTCACTGCACGCCGACTCATGCTACTCCTGCGTGCATGCGGAGCGTGCTTCACACCCTGCCCTGTCTCGGCGTCGCCCTCGCGCCTGTGTCGGTTTCAGCGCAAGGCTTCGCCTCTCTGCAGTCGGGCGGTATTCAGCGCGTGGTGGTGCCGCCCGCGGCAGATGCGAAGGAGTTGCAGCACCGGATCTCCGTTCTCGAGGCGAGGATCGCTGCCTTGGAGAGGCGCCAGGCGTTCCAGCCCCCAGCCGCCGATGGGCAACGCAAGTCGGCCCTGCCGGCGCCGCCGCTGAAGCAGGACGTGGCGCAACTCCCCGTCGCCGCTGCTGCCGGCACGGCCGCTTCCGGCCTCGGTTCAGGCGGGCTCGCCTTCGGCCCGATGCTCGGACTGCTCGGCCTGGCCGGGATCGGTGCAGCGGCTGCCCTGTCGGGAGGGGGAACGACCGCCACCGTCAGCACGCGCTGAGAGGTTGCCGACATCCGGGGCGAAGCCGGCGCAACCTTGGGGGTGCAGCGGGGGAGGCAGAGAGATCTCAGCCCGACAGGACCGCGGCCACGCTCAATTGCCTCCACGCCTTTCCCGCTCGATCGCCCGCCAGCGCGCGACAGCCCGGTTGTGCTCCTCGAGCGTGCGCGAGAAGACGTGGCCACCCGTCCCGTCGGCCACGAAGTAAAGGGCGTCGGTCTCCCGCGGACGGACCGCGGCGAGGAGGCTCGCCCGGCCCGGAGCGGCGATCGGGGTGGGCGGCAGGCCTCGGTTGCGATAGGTGTTGTGCGGGTGATCCGTCTCGAGGTCGGCGCGGCTCAGTGGTCGGTCGAGCACACCAAGGCCCCCCGACACGGCATAGATCACCGTCGGGTCTGACTGCAGCGGCATTCCACGCCGCAGGCGGTTGACGAACACCCCCGCCACCTTGGCGCGCTCCTCCGCCACCCCTGTCTCGCGTTCGATGATGGAGGCGAGGATCAGCGCCTCGCGGGGGGAGGAGAAGGGCAGGTTGTCCGCCCGCTGCGCCCAGGCCTCGGCGAGCGCCCGATCCATCGCAGCCCGCATGCGACGGATGAGCGACTCGCGCGTGTCACCCCAGGTATAGGCCCAGGTCTCCGGCAACAGGGATCCTTCCGGCGGAACCTCGCTCACGGTGCCGGTCAGACCCTCAGTTTGCTCCAGCAGGGCAAGGATCTGCGCCACCGTCAGCCCCTCGGGGATGGTGAGGCGGCGTTGCACCGTGGGCGCGGTGCGCAGAATGTCGAGCACGCCGGCGAGCGACACGCTTGCGGGAAAAGCGTATTCCCCTGCCCTGAGCGGCCCCGCCGCTTCCGTCAATCGGGCCGCAGGGGCGAAGGCCAAAGTGCGGAAATCATCGAGCACGCCCGCGTCGCGCAACCGCTCAGCGATCGCTGCCGGCCCAGCGCCGCGCGGGATGACGACCGCGCGGTCTTCCGCCAGCGGACCTGGCGCGCGGTACACCTCGAGCATGGCCTGCCAGCCCGCCACGCCGAGGGCAGCCGCGACCAGGCAGCCCGCGAGAAGCACGGCGATTCGGCGCCGTGCCCGCCTGCCCCGCCCGCCCGGGGCCTGGTCCATCGCTCAGCCCGCCTTGCGGAACAGGATCGAGGCGTTGGTGCCGCCGAAGCCGAAGCTGTTGGACAGCGCGACGTCGATGCGGCGGCTCTGCGCCTCATGCGCCACACGGTCGATGATGCTTGGCTGCGAGGGCTCGTCGAGATTGAGTGTGGGGGGGGCGATGTTGTCGCGCACGGCAAGGATGGAGAACACGGCCTCGACCGCCCCGGCCGCCCCCAGGAGGTGGCCGATCGCCGACTTGGTCGAACTCATGGCGAGCTTGCGCGCGGCATCGCCGAACATCCGCTCGACCGCCTGCAGTTCGAGATCGTCGCCCAAGGGGGTCGAGGTGCCGTGGGCATTGATGTAGTCGACGTCCTCGGGGTTGAGGCGGCCGTTGCGCAAGGCCGCCCTCATCGCCCGGAACGCGCCCTCGTGCCCCTCGGCAGGGGCGGTGATATGGTAGGCGTCGCCTGAGAGGCCGTAGCCCGCAAACTCGGCATAGATCTCCGCCCCGCGCCGTTTCGCGTGCTCGTATTCCTCGAGCACGACCACCGCCGCGCCCTCGCCCATGACAAACCCGTCGCGATCCTTGTCCCAGGGCCTGGAGGCACGCGCCGGCTGGTCGTTGAAATTGGTGGACAGCGCGCGCGAGGCGCAGAAGCCCGCGATGCCGAGGGGACAGACGGCGGCCTCGGAGCCTCCCGCCACCATCACGTCGGCATCGCCAAACTGGATCAGCCGCGCGGCGTCGCCGATTGCGTGCACCCCCGTGGCGCAGGCTGTGACCACCGCGTGGTTCGGCCCCTTGAAGCCGTATTTGATCGAAACATGCCCGGAGGCGAGATTGATCAGCGCTGACGGGATGAAGAAGGGGGAGAGGCGCTTGATCTTGCCCTCAAGCACCTGCTGCGAGCCCTCGAAGATGGTCTGCAGCCCGCCGATGCCGGAGCCGATCATCACCCCTGTCGCGCAGAGGCTCTCTTCGTCCTGCGGCATCCAGCCCGCGTCCTCGACCGCCTCGGTGGCGGCGACGAGGGCGAGCTGGATGAAGCGATCCATTTTGCGCTGGTCCTTGGGCGGAATCCACTCGTTGAGGTCGAGCTTGCCGTCCGCCTTCGCGCCTTGCGGAACCTGGCCCGCGATCTTCGCCGGCAGCTCCGACACGTCGAAGTTCTGGATGGCGCGAATTCCGGATTCGCCTGCAATCAGCCGCTTCCAGACCTGCTCGGCGCCGATGCCGAGCGGGGTGACCGCGCCAAGCCCTGTGACGACGACGCGACGCATCCGCCCTCCGTGTCGGTTCCGGTTGCGGAAGCCCGCCCGCTTCAGGCGGCCTTCTGTTTGACGATGTAGTCGATCGCGTCCTTGACGGTGGTGATCTTCTCGGCCGCGTCGTCCGGGATCTCGATGCCGAACTTCTCCTCGAAGGCCATGACGAGCTCGACAGTGTCGAGGCTGTCCGCGCCGAGATCGTCGATGAAGGAGGCGTTCTCCGTCACCTTCGATTCCTCAACGCCGAGATGTTCGACGACGATCTCCTTCACCTGTTTCGTGATTTCGGCCGTATCGGTCATTGCGCTGTCGCTCGCTTTTCGGGGTGGTCGTTCCTCGGATGTGCCGGCTCGTCGCACTCGGGGCGGCCACGGCCGAACCGAGAGCCCTCCGACGCCGGCGGTGCTTCCGGAAACCGCGGGCGCATAGCACCCTTCTCCGCCCTTGGCCAGAAGCGGAATGACGCTTCCGTGGCGCTCACGGCATGGCCATCCCGCCGTTGACGTGCAGCACTGCACCAGTGATCCACCCCGCCTCGTCCGAGGCGAGATAGACAGCTGCCGCCGCCACGTCCTCCGGCCGACCGAGCCGGCCCAAGGGGATGCGGGAGGCGAGTGCCGCCCGCTGGTCCTCCTTCAGCGCCTCCGTCATCGCGGTGGCGATGAAGCCGGGCGCGATCACGTTCACCGTGATCCCCCGCGCCGCCACCTCCTGAGCAAGCGCCTTGCTCATGCCGACCAGCCCCGCCTTGGCCGCGGCGTAATTCGCCTGGCCTGGATTGCCGGTGGTGCCGACGATGGAGCCGATGGAGATGATCCGCCCCGCCCGGCGCTTGATCATGCCCTTCAGCGCAGCGCGGCAGAGACGAAAAGGGGCCGAGAGGTCGACGGCGAGGACCTTCTCCCACTCTTCGTCCTTCATCCTGACGGCCAGCGTGTCGCGCGTCAGACCGGCGTTGTTGACCAGAATGTCTAGCCGTCCCATCGCTTCTTCGGCGGCAGCGACCAGAGCCTCCGCCGCCGCCGGGTCGGCGAGGTCGGCGGGCAGTACATGGGCCTGATCGCCAAGCTCGGCCGCGAGCGCCTCGAGTGCTTCGCGCCGCGTGCCGGAAAGTCCCACCCTGGCGCCCTGCGCGTGCATGGCGCGCGCGATTGCGCCCCCGATGCCGCCCGAAGCGCCGGTGATCAGCGCCGCCCTGCCATCGAGGCGGAACATGCCCCTCCCTCCCCGTCAGACTGTCTTCAGGAACGCCTCGATCTCGGCCGGCGTGCCGACGGAGAGGGCGGTGAGGTCGGGGTCGATGCGCTTGACAAGCCCGGCAAGAACCCGACCGGAGCCGAGCTCCACCACTGTGTCCACCCCCACCTTCTTCATCGCCGCCACACTCTCCCGCCAGCGTACCGTTCCCGTCACCTGACGGATGAGGAGGTCGCGGATCTGCTCCGGGTCCTGTGTCGGGGTCGCGGTCACGTTGGGCACCAGGGGAACGCAGGGCCGGCGCGGCGGTGTCGCGGCGAGGGCACGTGCCATCGCCTCCGCCGCCGGCGCCATCAGCGCACAGTGAAAAGGGGCGGAGACAGCGAGCGGCACGGCCCTCTTCACGCCGCGCGCCTTGACCGCCGCGATCGCCCGCTCGACCGCTGCCGCCGCGCCGCTGATCACCACCTGGCCGCCGCCATTATCGTTCGCCACCTCGACCACCTCGCCGGCTTCAGCCTCGGCGCACACCGCCCGCGCTTCTTCCGGCTCGATGCCAAGAATGGCCGCCATTGCCCCCCCGCCCGGCGCGACCGCCCTTTGCATTGCCTCGCCGCGCAGACGGAGAAGCCGCGCCGCCTCAGAGACGGTGAAGGAGTCGGCAGCGGCCAGAGCCGAGTATTCGCCAAGCGAGTGGCCGGCGACGAGCACACAGCCGCGCGTCACAGAAAGCCCTCCCTCGCGGACAAGCACGCGCACCACCGCAAGGCTGACCGCCATCAGCGCCGGCTGCGCGTTGGCGGTCAGAGTGAGCTCCTCCGCCGGCCCCTCGAACATCAGGCGCGAGAGGCTTTGCTTCAGCGCCTCGTCCACCTCCTCGAAGGTCTCCCGCGCCACCGGAAAGGCGGCGGCGAGCTCCTTGCCCATGCCGACGGCTTGGCTTCCTTGGCCGGGAAAGACGAAGGCACGCACGGGCATTGCGGGTAAGGCTCCTCCCTGTGGCGGCAGGACAAAATCGGGATCGCGCTGCTAGGCGGCTGACACCAGACTGTCAAGGAACCGGGAGCCAGGTCGCACACGGCAGCGCTTGCAAGGCGGGGGGCAACGCGTATAAGGCGCGGCACCCCTGCCGGCCGCATGGCACGCGGCCGGCTATGCCCCGTGGTTCGCCCGGGATTGTCCCGTGGCCGAGGGGCTGAGACAAGCCGGAGGGAAGCGGAATGCCATTGTACGAATGCGTGTTCATCGCACGCAGCGACGTCACGCCCCAGCAGGTTGAGGCCCTGGCAGAACAGATCGCCGAGGTCATCGTTCAAGGCGGTGGCAAGGTGGGCAAGCGCGAATACTGGGGTTTGCGCACCCTCGCCTACCGGATCAAGAAAAACCGCAAGGGCCACTACATGCTGCTCAACATCGATGCGCCGTGGCCGGCGGTGGCGGAGATGGAACGCCAACTCCGCCTGAATGAAGACGTGCTGCGGTTCCTCACCGTTCGCGTCGAGGCGCTGGAGGAGGGGCCGTCAGCCGCGATCGCCCGCCCCTCGCGTGAGGATCGGCCGGATCGGCTCGACCGCCCCTTCCGTGGCGCCGATCGGCCGCCGCGCGGCCCGCGCGGTGAGCGAGCGATGCGGCCCGAGCTGATGGAGTGAGCCATGACCGAGACCGAGATCATCCTGCCCGCCTCCCGCCGTGTTGCGGTCGGCGCGCGCCGGCCGTTCTACCGCCGCCGCAAGACCTGTCCGTTTTCCGGGCCGAACGCGCCGGCGATCGACTACAAGGACGTGAAACTCCTGTCGCGCTACATCAGCGAGCGCGGCAAGATCGTGCCTTCGCGAATCACCGCCGTATCGGCAAAGAAGCAGCGCGAGCTCGCCACCGCGATCAAGCGCGCGCGCTTCCTCGCTCTCCTGCCCTACGTCATCAACACTTGATCGGGGAGACTGGGGCGGAGCGCAATGCGGGACGGGGGGGCGCTTGTTGAACGCGCGCACGACGGCGGTCCTCGCCGCAGGGATTCTC
>CALBEG010000249.1 GCA_937927455.1 uncultured Elioraea sp.
CGCAAGATCTACAACACCACCTGGCTCATCGAGCGCCACGGCCTCAGGACGCCCAGCGCCGTCCGCCACCAACAGCTTTCAACCACGGCTCTCGCCGCATAGGCTCCAAATCGGTGTCTCACCAACCGCAGGCGGTACACTGTCATGGCCGTGACGGCGGCGAAGATGGCATCGAGCCGTCCCGCGGCGAGATCGAGGTCGTGCTCCTCTATAGTTGCGGTATTCGCGGATGGTTGCGCCAGCGTTGGCAAAGAACTGGGCGAGGAAGGCGGAGTTCATCGTCGCCGTCTGCACGCCGATGGTGCGGCCGCGGAGAAGCGGCCGGATCTACTCGATGACAGCGCGGATCTCCGCCTCATCGGTGGCGAAGCTCAGCACGCGTCCCGCGCCCGGCAGGTTTCGCAGCGGCGAATTGGGCATCGTGCCGAAGGCGTGCGGCCGGCCCGCATAGACGCGGGAGAAGTTGATCACCTCGAGCCGGCAGTCGGTGATGTTCATGCCGGCCATGATCGCGTCATAGCGACCTGCGGTGAGCCCGGGGATGATGCTTTCCCAGTCCTGCGCCACGATGGTTCAGCGCGCGTTCATCGGCCGGCAGAGATCGTTGGCGAGGTCGGTCTCGAAGCCAAGGATCTGGCCGCCAGGGCCGGTGAAGTGCCGCGGCGCGTAGGCGCCCTCGGTGGCGATGCGAACGGTGCGTTGCTGCGCCAGGGCGGGCTTGCGGCCGGCGGCCACGAGGGCCGCCCCCGCCACGGCCAGGTGCACGAACGAACGACGAAACAGCATCCCCGCTCGCCTTGCAGACCCCGTACGCCGCGCGACAGCCGCGTTCTTCCCGATAATACAAGCCTAGCGCGTTGCCGTCGCTGCGCAAGCGCGCATCAGGTGCGCGGGCGGAACGAGGGTGCCTTCACGATCAGGCAGAGGATCTGGAATAGGAGCTGCGCCGCGGCCTGCGCCGTGACGGTGGTGGGGTCGTATTGCGGGGCCACTTCGACAACGTCGCCCGCAAGGATGTCGAGCCCCGCCAGCCCCCTCAGGAGCGCGACCGCCTCGCGCGTCGTGAACCCCCCAACCTCCGGCGTGCCGGTCCCCGGGGCGAAGGCGGGGTCGAGCGCGTCGATGTCGAAGGAGAGATAGCAGGGGCCGTCGCCGACCACGGCGCGCGCGCGCGCAATCACGCCGGCGATGCCAAGTGTCTCGACCTCATGCATCGGCACGACGGTCATGCCCGACTCATGCGAGTATTCCCACAGCCACGTCGCGCCGCCGCGAATGCCGATCTGGATCGTGCGTTTCGGGTCAAGAACGCCAGCGAGGGCGGCTTCACGGAAGGGCGCGCCATGGTGCCCGCCCGTGCCTTCATAGGGGCCAGCGGTGTCGGCATGGGCGTCGATCTGGATCAGGCCCAAGGGGCGGCCGCGCCCGAGCGCCTTTAGAATGGGCCCTGTGATGGAATGGTCCCCGCCGACGACGACCGGGCGGATGCCGGCCGCCGCAAGACGACCGATGAAGGCCTCGATCGCCTCGTGACAGCGTTCGAGCCCGTAGCGTGAGGGGAGGGGGATGTCGCCGATGTCGGCAACGCGCGCGAGGGCAAGGGGGATGAGATCGAGCACGGGTTCATACGGACCGATCCGTTCGACTGAGCGCACCGAACGCGGCCCGAGGCGTGCGCCGGGGCGATTGGTGACGCCGAGATCGAACGGCACGCCGAGGAGGGCAATGTCGAGCGAGGAGGCTGCGGGGTTCTTCGCCGCCGCCTCGTCGAGCGGGGCGTCGAGCAGGGTTGCGACCCCCTCGAACGGCCAGCGCCGACGCCCGTCTTCCGTGTAGTGTACACGGGCGATCTGTTCCGCGCGCGTCTCTCCCTTGGATGTTTTGGCGGGTGGCGTGCCGGTCATGGGGCTGGTTGTGTCCTCTCCTGGTGTCTTGGGATGCAGCGTTCCTCAGGATCGTGACCGGATACATCGTGACCGGGGAAATTGGCCGCGGCAAGCCGACGCGAACCGCGGACCATGCGGTGTTCGGTTGCTCCTGGACAAGGGTGGTTGCGTTCGCTTCTCTGCTTCGCAGGAGAGTGCAGTTGCGATGCAGCACGATCGGCCGCCCCTCATGCTTTCGGTATTTCCGACGTTCACCGTCGGTGGGGCGCAGGTGCGCTTCGTTCGCCTCGCTGCCGCGTTCGGGCTCGCGTGGCGCCATGCGATTGTCGCCATGGACGGGGTGCGGGACTGTGCGGAGCGTCTGCCGCGCGATCTCGTCGTCACCTTTCCGGAGGTCGCCGTGGCGAAACGCGACACGTTCGGCAATCTCAAGCGGTTTCGCCAACTGCTGCGGACGCTGCGGCCCGACCTCGTCGTCACCCACAACTGGGGCTCGATTGAGTGGGCGATGGCAAACCTTGTCCCGGTCGCCCGCCATGTGCACATCGAGGACGGGTTCGGGCCCGAGGAACGCGTGCGGCAGCTGGCGAGGCGTGTGTGGACGCGGCGCCTCGTCCTGCGTCGTGCCACCGTCGTGCTGCCCTCGCGAACGCTGGAGCGCATCGCACGCGAGGTTTGGCGCTTGCCGGACGAGCGTGTGCGCTATTTGCCGAACGGCATCGATCTCGCGCGCTTCGCCCCGCGCGTTCCCTCGCCGCTGCCGCCGGAGCCGGTGATCGGCACGGTGGCGGTGCTGCGGGCTGAGAAGAACCTTGAGCGTCTTTTGCGCGCCCTGGCGATCGTGCGAGCGAGGCGGCCGGTGCGGCTTGAGATCGTCGGTGATGGGCCGGAACGACCGCGACTGGAGCGGCTGGCGCAGGAGCTCGGTATCGCCGAGGCGGTCATCTTCCACGGGCGACAGGCCGATCCCGCTCCGTTCTATCGCCGCTTCGATCTGGTCGCTCTCTCCTCCGACACCGAACAGATGCCGATGTGCGTTCTCGAGGGCATGGCGTCGCGGCTGCCGGTGGTCGCGACCGATGTCGGCGACGTCCGCGCCATGGTGGCGGCTGAGAACGCGCCGCTGATCGTGCCGAAGGACGAGGGAGCCCTCGCCGAGGCGATGTTGCGTGTGCTCAACGACGAAGGACTGTGGCGCAGTGTCGGCGAGGCGAACCGTGCGAGGGCTGAAGCGGAGTTCGATGAGCGGGTGATGATTGAACGCTACCAGCGGCTGTTCGCGGGTGGAGAGTGATTGGTTTTTCCTCGTACCCTTGCGCCATCACCAACCAATTGCAGTGAGAGACGTTCGTGGTCCTTGGAGGCGGGCGGCTTGACACCGATCGCATCCGACCGTAGCGTTGCGGAGGCGGAACTGTGGCGGGACGCTGGGGGAGAGAATGATGGGGGTTCGGCACGTCGCGATGACGGTGCTTTTGTCGGCAAGCATGGCCATGAGCGTTCCTGGCATGGCGTTCCAGCCGACCAACCCGGAATGTATCGCAGGCGCCGCTCCAGGCGGTGGTTTTGATCTGACGTGCCGACTGACGGCGCGCATGCTTCACGAGTTGGGCCTGCTCGCCACCCCGATGCGCACCGTGAACATGCCAGGCGGCATCGGGGCGGTTGCGATGAATCACATCCAGGCGCAGCGCAGGAACGATCCGAATGTGGTGGTTGCGGTTTCCACCGGTTCCTGGCTGAACCTGGCTCAGGGAAAATTCGGACGGTGGACGGAAAACGATGTCCGCTGGGTAGGCGCCATCGGCGCGGATTACGGCGTGCTTGCCGTCCGCAATGACAGTCCGCTGCGGAGCCTCGCAGACCTGATGGCTGCGCTCAAGACCAACCCGGCGGCCGTACCCATGGGAGCAGGCGGAACCGTGGGCAGCCAGGATTGGATGAAGGTCGCTCTCGTTGCGCGCGCGGCCGGCGTCGACCCGCGTCGGCTGCGGTACGCGAGCTTCGAGGGCGGCGGGCAAGCGATGGCGGCCTTGCTCGGCGGCCATATCCAAGTCTTCCCGGGCGATGCCTCCGAGGTGAAGGGCCAGCTGGAGGCCGGGGGGATCAGGCTGCTCGCCGTTCTTGCGCCGGAACGTCTTCCAGGCCCGTTCGCGTCGGTGCCGACAGCCCGGGAACAGGGCGTTGCGGTGGAATGGCCGATCGTGCGCGGGCTTTACATGCCGCCTGCAGCTCCGGACGAAGCCTATCGATACTGGGTCGAAGCGATTGCACGCCTCACCGCAGACCCGCGCTTCATGGAGGAACGGGCGAAGGCCGGCCTGTTCGCCTTCCCCTCGACAGGGGACGCCTTCGCCGCGCTGGCGATCGAGCGGGTCAGCGAAATGCGCTTACTCCTCCGGGAGATTGGCTTGGTGCAGTAGTCTCGCCCGGTCGAGCCACCAACCGTGACGGATCGAATCGTCGGTACGCTGTTTATTCTGGTCGGAGGCGCCGCAGTTTTCCTGGCAGTTTCGTGGGAGGTGCCGTTCGCCGGCGACCCCGTGGGCCCGCGCGTCTTCCCCGCTGTTGCGGGGAGTGTATTCGTCCTGTGCGGAGCGGCGATTGGCTTTGCTCCGCGCGAGGGCGCGCGCTGGCCGAGTCTGAGGTGCCTCCTTCTCCTCGTGGCGGCTGTCTTGTGGCTGGTTGCTTACGCCGCGATGCTTCGCCCGCTCGGTTTCCTCCCCACGACCGCGGCAGTTCTTGCGGGCGGGGCTCTGCTCTTTGGCGCTCGCCTCATCGAGGCTGCAGCCTATGGCATCCTCGGCTCCGTCGCACTCTGGGCTCTCATCGACCGGGGGCTCGATATCCCACTGCCGCGGGGCGTGATCGGATGAGCGGAACGCTCAAGTCTCTCAGTGCCGGTTTCGCGGTGGCGCTCACCCCCCTAAACCTCGCCCTTGCCGCAATCGGGGCCTTTGTCGGCACCGCTGTCGGCGCACTGCCGGGAATCGGGCCCCTGAACGCGGTCGCCCTCCTGCTTCCTCTCGTCTATGCGCTGAAACTGCCGCCGGAAAGCGCGCTCATCGTTCTTGCCGCGGTCTATTACGGTGGCGGATATGGTGGGCGGATCGCCGCCATCCTGCTCAACGTGCCGGGCGATCCTTCGTCCGTGATGACAACGTTGGATGGTTACCCGATGGCAAGACGCGGCGAGGGTGGCCTCGCGCTCTCGATCACCGCGATCGGTTCCTTCATCGGTGGGGTGGGGGCGACGGTGTTGATGATCCTCGCTGCTCCGGCGATCGCGCGCGCGGCCCTCGCCTTTGGTCCGGCGGAATATGTCGCTCTCATGGTCTTCGCCTTCGCTCTTCTTGCCGGCGTCGGGGGTACACGCCCTGCGAAGTCCATCGCGGCGGCAGCCTTCGGGCTGCTGCTTTCCACGGTCGGCACCGACAGCGGAACCGGAATCGAGCGCTTCACATTCGGCGAACTCGAACTCCTCGACGGGGTGGACTTCACGGTCGTGGTCATCGGCCTCTTCGCCGTTGCGGAGGTTCTGACGCTCATCGAGGAGCGAGCAGCGAGGGTTTCGCTCGTTTCGACACCGCTCGGACGATCCTTTCCCGCCATCGGACAGATCCTGCATACCCTGCCAACGATGCTACGCGCGGCTCTGGTGGGCTTTGTTGTCGGCGTGTTGCCGGGAACCGGGGCGTCAATCGCGGCGACACTGTCCTGGACGCTCGAGCGTCGCCTTGTCGATCGCACGGGCACGTTCGGCACTGGTGACATCCGGGGTGTCGCCGCGCCGGAGACCGCCGACAACGCAGCGCAGACGGGCGCGATGGTGCCCATGCTCGCGCTGGGCATTCCGGGGTCGGGAACCACCGCCGTTCTGCTCGGTGCCCTGATGCTCTACAACATCACCCCGGGACCGCTTCTCTTCATTCAGCGGCCTGAGATCGTGTGGGGACTGATCGCCTCCTTCGTTGTCGGCAACGTCGTTCTGCTCGCACTCAACCTTCCGCTTGTTGGGCTGTTCATCCGGATTCTCGCACTGCCGCCCTGGGCGCTCTATCCAGCCGTCGTCGCCTGCGCCTTCTCCGGAGTGTGGGCGGTGAACAACTCCGTGCTGGATCTTTTCCTCGCCATCGCCTTCGGTGTGCTCGGCTGGGCCGGTAAGAAGGCCGGAGTACCGCTTCTTCCCATGCTTCTTGGTCTCGTGCTCGGCCGCCTGATCGAAGACAACATCCGTCGGGCTCTTGCTCTCTCTGGGGGCGAGGTGTTCGTGCTTTTTGCAAGTCCCATTGCCCTAGGCCTCTGGCTTTTCGCCTTCGGCATTCTTTTCGCGCCGCGATTGCTGCAGCGATTGCGCTAGAACGAGCCGAACAGACTGCCGAGCCCGATCAGCACCACGAGGGAGAGGAGAGGGCCGATCATCCCGGTCATGGCGATGTCGCCGTAGGCCTCGCCGTGCTTGAGGCGGCAGATGGCGAGCAAGGTGATCACGGCGCCATTGTGCGGCAGCGTGTCCAGCACGCCGGTTGCAACCGTGGTTACGCGATGCAAAAGGTCAGGCGCGATGCCGGCCGCCTGACCCATCTCGAGATAGGTCGCACCGAGCGCTTGCAGCGCGATGGTCATGCCGCCCGATGCGGAGCCGGTCATGCCGGCCAGGACCGAGGCGGCAAAGGCGAGGCTGATCAGCACACTGCCGCCACCGATGCCGAGCACCAGATCGCGGAGAGTGGCGAAGGCGCCGAGCGAGGCGATGACCGCCCCAAACCCGACCAGAGAGGCGGTGTTGAAGATCGGTAGGGCGGAGGCGTTGGCGCCGTCGTCGAGTGTACGGGAGAGTGACGCAAGGCGCGAACGATTGACAACAATCAGGAAGGTGATCGCGACCAGAAGCCCCGCGATGATCGCCCAGATGCCGCGCACGGCCGCGATGTCGGTGGCACCGAAGCGCGCTTCGGCAAGATAGGCCGTGTCGAGGCGGGGAAG
>CALBEG010000250.1 GCA_937927455.1 uncultured Elioraea sp.
TTCGGCGCGATAGATCGAGGGGGTGATCGCAGTGGCGCCGACGATGTCGGGGGCGAGAGAGCGGAGACGTTCGCGCAATTGCTCTTCCGACAAATGATCCGTCATCGCATCGATGAACGTGATGTCGGAGTAGCCATTCGCCTTCAGATAGCCAGTCAGGTAGGCAACCCACGCTGGCGGCCAGTTGCCCGCGATTTCGGCGCCGCCGGAATGGTAGTTTGGGTGGACGAGAACGATACGCATGGGGTTTATCCCCTTCGCCGACGACGATTAGGCGAAGGGTAGCGCAACGGCCATCGGGTGCCTTGCGGTGGATCAACCCCGAAGAGCAAAGGCGCGACCAGGCGCGTCCTTTTGGCCTGGCCGCCATCGCTGAAACGGAGAGATTTCCCTCGTGGGGAAAGAGGATCAGGCCGCGGCGGAAGGCCCAAGCCGCACCGTCACCACCGGTGCCGGCTCTACAGCACGAACGGGGGCGGCGACAGCAGGCATCGTCCAGCCTTCCGGCATCGGGCGATACTGCGTCTTCCAGCGCAACCACACGCCGTAGGCGGCAAGCAGGCAGAGCGCACCGACCAGATCAAGCAGTCCGACACCGAGCGCCTCGCCAGCCACCACGTAGGCGAGCGTCAGCTTAAGACCGAGGAACACGAGGCCGCCCATCATCAGCGGTGGAACCACGTCGCCGATCACCACCAGGGAGGGGTGGAGCGGCGGACGGGGATCAGGCAAACCGGCCGCGGCGATGGCGCGTTCCGCAGCGAGGATCTTTCTCCGGCGCGCGTACGCAAACCAGATGATGGTAGCGGCGACGAGCAGAAGAGGAGGGCCGATCAGATTCTGCATGGTTTCCTCCAGCCAAGGGCAGCGCGGGCGCTCCACCCCATCATGCTGCCATTCTCGTCCCAGGGCAGGTCAACAGGAAACTCATCAGCGCGCGGCACGGGCAAGCAGAGCGCGCGGCGCGCGGTCGCGCCGTTCAAGACGGTCGTACAGCGAAACGAGCCAGGCGACCCGCGCGTCGAAACCCCGCGCCGCGGCCAGCGCCGGCGAGGCAGCCGCTGCGGCCTCGACCAGGAAGCGTGCCGCCTCGACCGGCGGGTCGTGCAGATGGGTCAGTGGCCAGAATGCGGTCCTCGCTCTGGCCGCAGCGAGCAGCATCAGCTTGCGCGACTTCGGCACCACCGCGCGGACGGACACCGAGTCGAGACCGTTCCGTTCCACCGCTCGCCCGATTTCAGCGTAGATCAGGCGTGCCGCTCCAATCCCTGCCCGGCAGTTCGCCGGCAGACGGGCGATCCCAGCTTCCGCGCGCCGATAGAGACGCTCGGCCTCCGCCAGAAGGCGCGCCACCACCCGCCCGAGTGCGGCCGTATACTGCGGCGCGGCGAGAAAGGCGTCGGGATCAATCCGTTCCTCCGCGAGCCAATCGAGCGGCAGATAGAGGCGCCCGGCGCGCGCATCCTCGCCGACGTCGCGCGCGATGTTGGTCAATTGCATGGCGATACCGAGGTCGCAGGCGCGCGCGAGCACGTCGGGGTCCCGCTGGTCCATGAGCAACGCCATGATCGCGCCCACCGAGGCTGCCACACGGCTGGCGTAGGCGTGCAAGGCGGAGAGATCGGGATAGCGCCGTGCTTCGGCATCCCAGGCGAACCCCTCCAGCAGAGCCTCCGGTAAGGCGCGCGGAATGCCGAAACGCCACACCGCTTCGGCGAAGGCGCGATCGGCCGAAATGGGCAAGGGCCGCCCAGCATAGGCGCGATCAAGCCGATCTCGCAGCCGCTTGATCGCGGCAAACCGGCCATGGTCGACGTCGATCGCGTCATCAGCAAGGCGGCAGAAAGCGTAGATCGCGCACGCGGGGTCGCGCACACGCGGAGGAAGCAGCAGGGAGGCGGCGAAGAAGCTCTTCGATCCCGACCGCAGCAGCGCTCGGCAATTGGCATGATCAGCCCAGGTCGGCAGATCAGCGGAACCGGGCGGCATCGGGCACAACCGTGTCGAGCACGCGCGCGGAGGAGAGAACGCCCGGCACGCCAGCGCCAGGATGGGTGCCGGCACCGACGAGATAGAGCCCATCAACCTCCTCGCTTTCGTTATGTGGACGGAACCATGCACTTTGGGTGAGAATGGGCTCAAGGCCGAAGCCGGCACCCCGTGGGGAAAGCAAGTCGCGCTCGAAATCGAGCGGAGTGGCAACGTGCGACACAACGATTTCCGAGCTCAGCCCCGGCAGCACTGTCTCCTCGAGGTAACGCGCGACGCGAGTACGGAAAGGCTCTGCTTCGCGCGTCCAGTCCGTCCGGGCATCGAGATTCGGGACCGGGGCCAGAGCATAGAAGGTATCGCAGCCAGGCGGCGCCAAGCTAGGGTCAGCAGCCGTTGGGCGGTGTAGGTAGAGGGAGAAATCAGGCGCGAGCACCTTGCGTTGGAAAATATCGCGTAGATGCTCCTCGTAGCGAGGTCCGATCATGATCGTATGGTGGCCCACGGCCTCGTAGCGGCGCCGTGTGCCGAAGTACCAAACGAACAGGCCGTTCGAGTAGCGCGCGCGGGCGAGTTTGCTGTCGCTCCAGCGCCGACGCGGCAGATGCGCAAGCAGCCTGCCATAAGTGAACGCCGAGTCCGCATTGGAGACGACGATATCGGCCGGTATCGTTTCGCCATCGGCAAGCCGCACCCCCCGCACACGTCCGGCCTCGACCTCGATCCGAGATACCTCAGCGCGATAGCGGATCATTCCGCTAACGTGGTGAATGAGGGCGACGAGACCCTGGACCAAGGCCCCCATGCCGCCCATGGCGAAATGTACGCCCCAACGCGCTTCGAGAGCGGGGATGAGGCAGTAGACGGAGCTCGCTGCCAGGGGGTTGCCGCCGATCAGCAGCGGATGGAAAGAGAAAACGATGCGCAGCTTAGCATCGCGGATATGGTCGCAAACGACCGCGTAGACGCTGCGCCAAGCCCTCAGCCGGATTAAATCCGGAGCCACGCGCAACATGTCGGAAAGTTTGCCGAACGGCACGTGCCCGAGACCCTCGAAGCCGATGCGGCAGGTCTCCGCGGAGAGGCGCAGGTAGCGTTCCCAACCCGGGACGTCTTTGGGCGAGAAGCGTGCAACCTCTGCCCGCATCGCTTCCTCGTCGCCCGAATAGGTGAAGACGGACCCGTCGTGAAAACGGATGCGATAGAAGGGATCGCAGGGGACGATGCAGACATCGTCGGCAAGCCGCCGGCCGGCGAGCGCCCACAGTTCCTCGAGCAGGAAGGGCGCGGTGATGATGGTTGGTCCCGCGTCAAAGCTGAAACCCTCACGCTGGAAGACCCGGGCCCGACCACCAGGACGATCGAGCCGCTCGAGCACCGTCACCCGGAAGCCGCGCGCACCGAGCCGCACGGCGGCTGCAAGGCCGCCGAACCCGGAGCCGATGACGATCGCGTGTGGGCGTCGATCCCGAGCGATGGCGGGGGCGGGGCGGAGGGGTGCTTCAGTCAGCATGCCCGGTCGATGTCATGGCGTAACGGACGCCGGCACCAAGTCGGAGATGAGGTCGGCGAGCAGTTCGGGGCGTTCCTCGTGCGCGAGATGACCAAGGCCAGGCAGGCGGATGATGCGAGCGGAGGGTACGAGCGCGCGCACGCGATCCGCATCACCTGGTGGCACGGTGCGGTCGTTCTCGCCAACGATGAGCAGCAGGTCGGGACGAAGCCTGGGCAGGTCGCGCGTGAGCCCGTGCAGGTCCCATGCCGCCATCATACCCAAGGCTGCGGCGACGTGACCGGGCCGGCGAAAGAGGCGCGT
>CALBEG010000251.1 GCA_937927455.1 uncultured Elioraea sp.
GCGCGATGGCGTGCTCGATGAGAATCTGCTCGCCATCCTGCAGGCGAACACGCGCACGCCGCACGCCAACTGGGGCGACCTCAACGGTCAGCTCAATGCGCTCGATCTCGGCGAACGGAGGCTCTCGGCCCTGCTCGACGAGGCGGGAGAGGAGACGGTCTCCGCCGCGCTCGCCGCACTCACCGCGCGGGCTCAAGCGATGATGCGCGAGGCGCTCGGGCGCCTGGCGGACGGCCACCATGTGGCGGAAGACTTCCTCGACAACGACGGCATCGACGCCGCGCCTTCGCCCATCCGGCTTCGCCTCGCCATCGCGAGTGAGCGCGCGGAGCTCGACTTCTCCGGCACGGCTGCGGCCTGTGCGGGGCCGCTGAACATCAGCCGACCGACCGCGATCGCCGCCTGCTACGTCGCGCTGAAACATCTCTTCCCCGAAGTGCCGGCCAACGGCGGTTGCCTCGCACCGGTCACCATCACCATTCCGGACGGTTCGATCCTCGCCGCCGAATCATGCGGCCCGTCGCCGGATACACCGAGACCATCCTGCGCGTGATCGACGTCATCTTCCGCGCCTTCGCCGAAGCGGCCCCCGACCGCGCCATCGCCGGTCCCTTCGCCACCATCAACGCGCTTTCCATCTCAGGCCGCCGTGCCCATGCGTCGCGCTGGGTGATGGTCTGCTTCTTCGGTGGCGGGCTCGGCGCCACACCCGAGGGCGATGGGCTCCACCACGGCCACAACCCGATCAGCACCGCCACCATGCCTCCTCTGGAGATTCTCGAGGCCTCCTACCCCGTCCGCTTCACGCAATGGGCTCTGTGTCCTGCCAGTGCGGGCACAGGCACGCATCGGGGTGGACTTGGTGCCATCTACGAGATTGCGATCGAAGATGAAGGGGGTGCGGACGCCTTCCTGCTCGGCGAACGGGGGCTCTTCCCACCTTTTGGTGTTGCTGGCGGTGGGGCCGGCCGCGGCGAACCGTTTCGCCTGGGCGACGGAGCAGGGCTGGCGATCTTCGCCCATGGTCTCGAAGGCGTTCGGGCTCAGGCTTGCGCGCGGGCAACGGCTCAGGCTGGAGACGCCGGGGGGCGGCGGCTGGGGCGATCCGTTCCGGCGCGATCCCGCGCGTGTGGCGCGCGACGTGCGTCTCGGCTACGCAAGTCGGGAGGCGGTGCGCAACGCTTGCGGTGTGGTGGTGCTGCCGGACGGGTCGGTCGATGCCGAAGCGACCGCCGCGCTGCGCCAGGGGCGAACGGCATGAGGCTGGTCGTCGGGGTGGATGTCGGAGGCACGTTCACCGACCTCTTCGCGCTCGATCCCGAGTCGGGTTCGTTCCGCACCGCCAAGGTCTCCTCTCGGCGCGGCGACGAAGTCGCGGGCTTCCTCGCTGGGCTGGAGGCGATCGGCGGGGCTGCGATGTGCGCCGCCATCGTGCACGGCACGACGGTCGGAACCAATGCGCTCCGGGAACGGAAGGATGCGCGCACGGGGCTGATCGCGACGCGCGGTTTCCGCGACGTGCTGGAGATGCGGAGGCGCGACCGGCCGCGTGCCTGGGGGCTCGCCGGTGATTTCGTTCCCGTCATCGACCGCGACCTCAGGCTTGAGGTCGACGAACGCACCCTGGCCGACGGCACGATCACGACCACGATCGACCCCGCCGAGATCGAAGCGGCAGGACGGCACCTCCTGTCCATGGGGGCTGAGGCGGTTTGCGTCGCCTTCATCAACGCCTACGCCAATCCGGCGAACGAGCGCGCCGCGCTCGCTGCGCTCGCGCGCATCTGGCCGAACGAGCATCTCTGCTGTTCGTCCGACATTCTGCCCGAGATCTGCGAGTTCGAGCGCACCTCGACCGCTGCTTTGAACGCCTATCTGCAACCCGTGGTGGGGGCCTATCTCGCGCGGCTTGAAACGGCTCTGGCGCGCGCCGGAGTCGCCGGCCGCTTCCACATCGTGCAGTCAAACGGCGGGGTGATGAGCACGGCCACCGCGCGCCGGCTTCCTGTCCGCACCGCCTTGTCGGGCCCTGCTGTTGGTGTGATCGCCGCCGCGATCGGCCGCGCTGCCGGGTTTGCCGACCTCATCACCGGCGATCTCGGCGGCACGAGCTTCGACGTCGCGCTGATTGCGGGAGGCGAGCCGTCCTTCGCCGCACAGAGCGCGCCTGATTTCGGCCTCGTCGTGCGCCTGCCGATGGTCGAGATCACGACGATCGGCGCAGGAGGCGGTTCGATCGCGCGAGTCGATTCGGGGGCCTTGCTGCAAGTGGGGCCGGAAAGCGTGGGGTCCGTGCCCGGGCCGGTTTGCTACGCCCAGGGGAACGACTGCCCGACTCTCACCGACGCCCATCTTGTCTGGGGCGGATCAATGCCGAACGGCCGATTGGCCGCAGCCTCGTCCGGCCCGACGTCGAGGCGGCGCGGGCGGCGATCGCCCGTCATGTCGGAGCACCCCTTGGCCTTGCGGCGGAAGATGCGGCTGAGGCAATCGTGCGCGTGGCGAACGCCAGGATGGCGGGTGCCATTCGCCTCCTCTCGATTGAGCGCGGGCATGATCCCGCCCGCTTCGCTTCCATGCCTTTCGGTGGAGGCGGGGCGATGCATGCCGGCGCGCTGATGCGCGAGGTC
>CALBEG010000252.1 GCA_937927455.1 uncultured Elioraea sp.
TGCCCAGGCCTCGCGCTGTGTCGCATCCGGCGCTTGGTCGGGAGACGGGATTGGGCGATCGACTGCGATCACATGCTCGGGGCTTGTGCCCCAGGTCACTTGTGGGCCGATGGTGCTGATGTCGAGGGAAAGGTCGAGGTCGAACAGCGCCTCGTCGTCGCTGCGCAGGGCTCGCCAGGCGGTGACGGCCTCGTCCCATGCCGCCCCGCGCGGCGCGAAGTTGCGCCCCGCAATCCAGGCGAACACCGTCTCGTCGGGGGCGACGAAGCCGATCCTTGCCCCCATCTCGATGGAGAGATTGCACAGGGTGAGGCGAGCCTCGACGGGAAGGGCGACCACCGCCTCGCCCGCCCATTCGATGGCGCACCCTGCACCCGCACCAGCTCCGAAACGGCCGATCGCGGCAAGCACAACATCCTTCGCTGTCGTTCCCCTCACGAAACACCCATCGCAGCGCAGGCGCATGGCGCGCGGCTTGGCGATCCGAAGGATCTGGGTCGCCAGCGCGTGCGCGAGTTCCGAACTCCCCACCCCAAAGGCGAGTGCGCCAAGCCCCGTTGCGTGCAGGTGTGGCTGTCGCCGCAGATGATGGAAAGCCCCGGCAGAGCAAGCCCAAGCTCCGGCGCCATCACATGCACGATGCCCTGCCCGTCCTCGCCGGGATCGAACAGGCGGATGCCGTGCCGACACGCGCCCTCGCGCAGCATCGCCACGCCCGAGGCGCCGGCGGGAAACGTCTCCGCCGTACGGCCCGGGGCGGTGGACACGCCGTGGTCGGGGGTCGCGAAGACAAGCTCGGGGTTACGCACGCGAGCCCCCTTCCCTGCCACCTCGGCCAGGGCGCGCGCTCCTGACAGGTCGTGCAGCAGGATGCGATCGATGCGGATTAAATCCCGGCCATCGCCTGCAGAGGCGATGCGATGCGCCTGCCAGAGCTTGTCGAGCAGGATCGCTGCCATGCGTCAGCCGCCGGTCGCGATCTCGAGGAAATCGAGCAGCGCCTCGAGGTCCTCGCGGCTGCCCACCACCTGTTCGGGCATCTTCGTTCCCGGCGTGTAGGTGGAGGGGCCAAGGGTGAAGAGCTTGGATACGGTCTCGCGCGTCCAGACGATGTCCATACGCCGCAGGGCATCGGAATAGGCGTAATCCGGCACCGTCGCGATACGCCGGCCAAACAGGCGCGCGAGAGTAGGCCCTGCGCGATTGGCGGAATCGCCCCTCAGCGTATGGCAGGCCGCACAGGCGCGGAACACCCTTGCACCCGGGTGGTCGGACGCCACTTCAACCTCGGCCAACCCCGCAGCCCCCAGGTGCGTCCCCGTCTCTGCATCCCACCGCCGCACCATGCGGTCAGTTCCCCCTGTCCACAGCACGCCGTCGGGAGCGAAGGCGACCGCCCAGACGGGAAGCCCCGGGCCGGACAGGGTGCGCAGCAGCCGTCCCTCGGGCAACGACCAGATCGCGACGGAACCGCGAATGCCGCCTGCGGCGAGGCGAGTGCCCGCGGCGTTGGCGGCGAGCGTGATCACCGGCGCCGCCCCTCCTTCCAGCCGACGCACAACGCCACCCGTGCGGCCGACAAGGCTCACCGCGCCTTCCGCCCCCGCCACCGCGACCGTTCCATCCGGCAGCACGGCCAGCGCGTTGAGCGGAAGCCCGAGTTCGGCAAGCAGTTTCGGCGCCGACCCATCCAGCGGCCACAGCCGCAACGTGCCGTCATAGCCCGCCGACACGATGCCTGAGCCGTCTGGCAGCCAGCCCACCGCGTTCACCGCGTTGTCGGCATGGCCTTCCAGCACGCGGGGCGGTGAATCGGCATCGAGCGACCAGAGGCGAACCGTACGATCCCAGGCGGAGGAGGCGAGGAGGCGGCCGTCGGGTGAGACGGCGAGCGCGGTCACCTTCGCCTCGTGGCCAGCCAGGGTCCGTTCCGGCCCCGTGCCGTCCGCCCGCCACAGCAGGATCCGCCCATCGTCTCCGCCGCTGACGACGCGACCATCGGCGGCGAAGGCGATGGCGTTCACCGCCCCGTCATGGCCGCGCAGCACGGCTTCGGCGGCATGGCGGGCGGGAGACCAGAGGATGGCAGAGGCATCGAAGCTGCCGGACACGACGCGGCCACCATCCTTGCTCACAGCGATGGCTTTGACGGGGCCGCCATGGCCGCGGAGGTCGGCCGAGGCGGAGCTGGCGAAGAGAAGTGCGGCGAGAAGTGCGGCAAAACGACGCATCGGCGGAGTCCTCACGTGGCAGGCTCGAACCCCAGGGCGCGCAGCGCCGAACGCCCCGCATCGGAGGTCAGCACACGGCGGAAGCGGATCACCGCCTCCTTGCTCAAACGCGCCTCGGGCACAGCGAAGTCGTAGTGCTCCTTAGCAATCGGGATGAAGCCAAGGCCGTAGGAGCGGGCGAGCGGTGCGATCGCCACCCCCCAATCGGCCCGACCTTGCGCCACTGCCGCCGCCACCGCGTTATGGCTTTTCGGCTGGTTGAGATAGCCAGGGGGCCGGGCGCCTGCGACCAGGCGGTCGATCAACAGCCGCGTGCCCGACCCGGCATTGCGATTGACCATCAGGCAGGCTGGGTCGGCGAGCGCCGCCGCGATCGCCGCTTCGGCCGTTTTTCCCTCGAAGCGGACATCTCCCGCGCGGAACACGATACCCTGCAGCCGCGTCCAGCCGGGGATCAGTGTTACGCCCGGCGGCAAGAACGGCGTGTTATAAAGCCCAGTTTCTGCATCGAGCAGGTGCATTGGGGCAAGATCCGCTTCGCCGCGACGGGCGGCGGCGAGCCCCCCCTGCGAGCCAACATTCAGCACCTTTGCCGTGAGCCCTTGTTCAGCGAGAAGACCGATCAGGCGATCGAGCCCCACGCAATGGCTGCCGATGACGACGAGATCAGGCAGCCTAAGCCCCCGCCCGAGCAGGGTGACGGTCAGACGCGTCCCGGCCTCGACGCCGTCTGCAAGCGCGGGGATGGTCAAGAACCCATCGGCGAGTGAGAAGGCGGTGACCGCGCCAGACCCTTTCGCCAACGGATAAGCGACCAGCCCCTCCTCGCCCCGCACGAGCGAGACCATCGCGTATTCGGTGCGCCCGAGTTCAGACGCAAGGCGCACTGCAAGCCGTGCCTCGACCTGCTCAGTCTCGGCCTCGGCCAGTCCCGCAAAAGCGCGGAGCATAGGGGCGACGAAGGCATAGAAAGTAAATACCGCCGAGGTGGGAAACCCAGGCAGCACGATCAGCGGCTTG
>CALBEG010000253.1 GCA_937927455.1 uncultured Elioraea sp.
CCGCATCGCTTCCATCAACGCCTGCAGGTAGCGCTCCATCGCCTCGCGCAGCTGGTCGGCGAGACGCTCGAGTTCGCGCTGATCGACCGGCTCGCCGCGTTCCGCCTGCTCGATCGCCTCGCGCAACTCGCGCCGCAACTCAACAAGGTGCCGCCATGTGCGGTCACGCCCCCCTTCCTCGAGATGGATGGCCAGCGACCACAGGAGATCCTGCACCTCTTCAATCGCCTCGCCACGGCGGTCGAAGCGCAGGCGGGCACGGGCACTGCGCAGGCCGAGGAAGACGGTGAAATCGTCATCGAACGCTTCCGGCGCGCCCAACAAGCGGTCAAGCTCGCGAATCACCGGCGTGCGTTCGGCAGGGGCGACGCTGAGGCGCTTGCGCAGCACGATCAACTCTCGGGCGATTGGGTGGTCGAAACGGCGCTCAGGCAGCTCGATCGTTTCGGTCTCGGACCGACCGGTCTGCCCGGCCCCGTCCTTGGCCTCGAGCTGCACCGTCGCCGGCAGACCGGCCCAAGGATGGGCGGAAAGGTCTGGCTGGACAACCCCGCGCACGCTGCGCGGCGACACCACCGGCAGGGGAAGGGGCAAAACAAGAGGCGGGGCATCGGGGCGCGCCACCAGCCTGAGCTGGGCCTCGACCGCAACGACGCCGTAGTCGTCGCGCGCCTCGTATTCGATCCGAAGCTGAGGCCCTCCAGGTACCGGAGCGGGGCGATTGACGAAGCCCACGGCTGGCGGCAGGTCGGAGAGGAGCCGGACATCCCACGCAGCGACCGTTCGCCCATCGCGCAGGATGGCAAGCCGCCCGGGCTCGGTGAGGGCTGCCGTCACGCTGAACGAGTGGGCGTCGAGCCGCTGGAACGAAGCGGACTCGCTTGGCAAGGCAAGGGCCGGAGGGCCTCCGCTTCCACCCGATAGGTGCCCGACCAGAGTGCTGCCGACGGGGACGGTCACCTCGCCGCCCGCTTCCGCCGTCTCGTGCCGAATGAAGAGCGGAGCAAGCCCGGTGTAGCCGGGGGGCGTGATCCAGAGTTCGATCTTCAGCGGAAGGGGCGGTGGCGGCGGGGCACCGAAAGCGGGATTGACCGCAGAGCGCACGCGATCCGTCGCCTCCGGCCCGGCGATGACGACCGCCGCAACCAGGGACAGCCCGAGGGCGGCGCGGAGCGCAACCGGGTCTTGCCTCGGCAGGCCGGGATGCGGCAGTCCGACCTTTACCTTGGCGAGCGCACTGGCTGCGCGCTTCTGGTGCGCCGCCCACAGCCGTTCCGCCGCAGGGTCGCCAAACCCGGCAGCGGGACGATCCGTCAGGCTGGTGAGAGGGCGATGTGCGAGGCCGGAAGCGCGCTCGAGACGACGTTCACCCTCCGAGGCCGCCGGCAGCCTGACCCGCGTGATTGCCCAGGCCAACGCCACACAGCCGGCGCAGGCGAACAGTGCGAGAACCGCGACGTGCAACCAGCCGGGAAGCAGAGGGAGGAGCCCCGAGAGCGCCATGATCAGGAACAGTGCCACCACGCCCAGCAAGGGCGCGGCGGCCGGCCAAAGCCGTTCCCACAGGATGGCGGCGCGCGCCAGGGCCCGTTTCAACCGCAGCCGTTGAGACGGTCGAGACACGTCTGGCGAAACAGTGCGGTCGTCGGGCGCGCGGCTCATGGCCCCATGATGACGCGGAATGCCGGCCGCTTGCCATCACAACCTGCACAGACGGTGGGCCAATGCGATCAGGCCATGTCGTCAGAAAACAGCTCGTCGATGGTCTGTCGGCGGCGCACGAGGCGGGCGGTTCCGCCTTCGACGAGCACCGCAGCGGCGCGTGGGCGCAGATTATAGACGGAGCTCATCACCGCCCCGTAAGCGCCAGCATCCAGAATGGCGACCAGGTCGTCGGCAGCGAATTCCGGCAGCGCGCGCCCACGCGCGAACGTGTCGCCAGTCTCGCAGACTGGCCCGACCACGTCTGCGGGGCTGACCGGGGCGTGCAGCCGGCTAGGGTTGACGGGGACAATGCCGTGCCAAGCGTCGTAGATCGCCGGTCGGAGCAGGTCGTTCATCCCGGCATCCAGCACGACGAAGCGCCGGGCCGCGCCGTGTTTTTGCAGGACGACGCGCGCGAGCAGAAGCCCCGCCGGCCCGACCAGCCAGCGCCCAGGCTCGAGAATAACGGGGAGACGAAACGCGCCGAAGGCTTGGGAAAGGACAGAGGCAAAGGCGGTCGGTAGCGGTGCCGGCTCCGTACCGTAGGGGATGCCGAGCCCGCCGCCGAGGTCGATCCGTTCCACGGGCAAGCCTCGTGCGAGAAGCCTGCGCACGAGATCGGCGAGCCGACCGTAGGCGCGGCGATAGGGTTCGAGAGTGAGGATCTGGCTGCCGATATGGACGGCAAGGCCGACCAGACGGAGCGACGGCGTCGCCACCGCCTGCGCATAAAGGGGCTCGATGCGGTCGGACGGGATGCCGAACTTGTTGTCCGCCTTGCCGGTGGTGATCTTCGCGTGGGTGCCGGCGTCGACATCGGGGTTGACCCGAAGGGCAACGGGGGCACGAAGCCCGAGGCGGGCAGCGATGGCGGCGATCCGCTCCAATTCCTCGGCGCTTTCGACATTGATCTGACCAACGCCTCGCGCGAGCGCTGCGGAGAGCTCCGCCTCCGTCTTGCCAACGCCTGAGAAGACGATCGCCTGGGGAGCGAAGCCCGCTCGCCGTGCCGCTTCGTATTCACCGAGCGAGACGACGTCAGCGCCGGAACCGAGAGCAGCGAGACGGCGGAGCAGTGCGAGGGTCGTGTTGGCCTTCAGCGCGAAATGGATGCGCGCGGAGAGCGCGGCCCCAGTGAGAGCCGTCTCCAGCGCGCGGTAGCGGGCCGTTAGCACGGTATCGGAATAGACCCACAGCGGCGTGCCATGTTCGCGCGCAACTCGCGCCAGCGGGATGCGGTCGAGCATCAACCCGACATCCGGTGCGACCGTGAGCCATGGGCGGGCGGCGAGAAGCTCGGCGATGCTAGGCTCGGCTTCGGCTGACGGCTGACCGAAGGTCATGTCCATGGCGGCTCAGGGCAGCGAAGGCGGCGGCGCGGCACGCACAGCCGGTTCGGCAGGGTAGGTGCGCGGCCAAGTCACGGCCTCAGGCGGGCCTGGAGGAGCGGGGTCGCCGCGCTTGCCGCAGCCAACCAGCAGGACGACCGCGACCAGGGCAAGCAGCAGCAGGACACGGGTGCGCGGTCGCAGTGGCAGAAGGCAGCCCATGCTTGAGGTGCCGAAGGCGCCGTGGAACATGGCGGACGCGTTGTTCAGCCGAGCCGTTCGCGCCACGCTGCGATCTGGGCGCGGACGTTGTCGGGCGCGGTGCCGCCATAGCTAGTGCGCGAGGCGATGGAGGCCTCGACCGAGAGGACGGAATAGATGTCAGCGGTGACCCGGGGCTCGACGGAGCGCAACTCGTCCAGGGAGAGATCGGCAAGGCCACAGCCTTTCGCCTCGGCGAGGGCGACGATCCGCCCGGTGATGTGGTGGGCGTCGCGGAATGGGAGGCCAAGAGTGCGGACGAGCCAATCGGCGAGGTCGGTTGCGGTGGCGAAGCCTTCCGCGGCCCAACGCCGCATGGCGGCTTCGTTCGCCTCGAGATCGCGCACCATGCCTTCGGTGGCTGCGAGGCAGAGGGCGAGGGTGTCGGCGGTGTCGAAGACCGGCTCCTTGTCCTCCTGCATGTCTTTGGCGTAGGCGAGCGGCAGTCCCTTCATTACCGTGAGCAGAGCGACAAGATTGCCGTTGATGCGGCCGGTCTTCGCCCGCACCAGTTCGGCCGCGTCAGGGTTTCGCTTCTGCGGCATGATCGAGGAGCCGGTCGTAAAGGCGTCCGACAGGCGGACGAAGTGGAAGGGGGCAGAGGCCCAGATCACGATCTCCTCGGCGAAGCGCGAGAGATGGGTGGCGCAGATCGCGGCTGTCGCCAGAAATTCCAACGCGAAGTCGCGGGAGGACACGGCATCGAGGCTGTTCGCCATCGGGCGCGCGAAGCCGAGGGCAGACGCGGTGGTGTGGCGGTCGATCGGGAAGGATGTACCAGCCAGCGCCGCTGCGCCGAGTGGGCATTCGTTCAACCGCGCCCTGCAGTCTGCGAAGCGCGCGCGGTCGCGGCCGAGCATCTCGACATAGGCGAGCAGGTGGTGGCCGAAGGTGATCGGCTGGGCGATCTGCAGATGCGTGAAGCCCGGCATGGGAGACGCGGCGTAGCGTTCCGCCTGATTGAGCAGGGCACGTAAGAGCGCCAGGAGTTGCGCGTCGAGCTCGTCGAGCACGTCCCGCACCCAGAGCCTGAGATCGAGGGCGACCTGGTCGTTGCGGGAACGGGCGGTGTGCAGGCGACGACCTGCCTCGCCAATGCGCTCGGCGAGCGCGGCCTCGATGTTGAGATGAATGTCCTCGCTGGTCGTAGAAAAGGAGAAACTACCGGACGCAATCTCTTCTGCGATGCTATCCAGCCCAGCCAGGATCGCATCGCGTTCGGCCTCCGAGATGATGGCCTGTGCGGCGAGCATGCGAGCATGCGCCTTGGACCCTGCGATGTCCTGCTGCCAAAGCCTCTTGTCGAAGCCGATCGAAGCATTGATCTCTTGCATGATGGCTGCAGGGCCGCGCGCAAAGCGTCCGCCCCAGAAGCGGTTGCTGGGCGGCGACTCGGCTGGGGAGTGAGGCATGGCGTTGGGTCCCGAGATGTCGCGAAGGCTGGCCGTACGGGGGCTCGTGTGCTCTGCCATCGCGCTCGCGCCAGGGCAAGCGCGCGCCGGCAGCCGGCAGCTTGAGGTGCACAGGCGCAGGGTGGCGTTGGCGGCGGCAGAATTTTTCACCGAGGCGGGCGAGAGACGGTCGATCGCCGACTTCCGGCGGTGGGGGCTCGTGGTCAATTTGTGGGCAACATGGTGCCCGCCGTGCGTTGAGGAGATGCCGGCGCTCGATCGCTTGGCCGGATTGATTCAGGGGGGCGGGATAGAGGTTCTGGCGTTGAGCCAGGATCGCGGCGGGGCGCCAGTGGTTCGGTCGTTCTATGATCGCTACGGGCTGCGGAATCTCGGCGTCTGGCTGGATCCGCGAGGGGGAGCGGCGCGGGCGTGGGGAGTACGCGGTTTGCCCACGACCCTGATTGTCGATCGTGAAGGGTTTGAAGCAGCGCGGGTGGAAGGCGTTGCGACGTGGGACTCCCCGGAGACGGTGGCTCACATCATACGGCTGGTGGAGCCGGCTGAGGCCATTCGTACGTCGATGTGATGGAATGAGCCGCAAGCCAAGGGATCGGCCGCTGTTCTACCAGGCGCATGTGTTCGGCTGCTGCAATCGTCGCCCGGATGATTTCGGGCGAGCGAGGTGGGCGGCGAGAGGCTCAAGGGGTGTCTGTGTCCAAGTAGAAGCGCATATCAAGGAGATCGGCCTCAAGCACGTTCTGGCCAACCAGTCGGGATGTTTGGATCGGCGTGAGCTCGGCCCGCGAGTCGTTGTCCATCGAGGGGTCCATCGAGGTGGGGTCTGGCACTGCGTCACGCGCCGGGAAGAAGCGTGGCAGGTGATCCAGCAGCACCTGCTCTGTGGTCAACCTGCCATTGATCTCATGCTAGATTTCATGCGAGTCCATCGCCCGATGCGAGGCGCGCGATCTGTTCGTGAGCAACACTCTCGCGGTGATGCAGCGTTTCACGTGAAACGTGGGGTCGAGAGCGGGTCGGCGCAGTCGGCATGTTTCACGTGAAACCGGGTCGCTGCGACGGGCTTCCGTTTGGTGTCTCCCCTGACCACCGTCGTCGCCTAGAAGCCTATGCCGACCTTCTCCGCGCTTGGTCCTGCCGCATCAACTTAGTCGCGCGTAGTGACCTCGACCGCCTCTGGCAGCGACACATCCTCGATAGCGCCCAACTTGCCGCTCTCCTCCCTCGCTCTGCAACTCGCCTCACCGACCTTGGCAGCGGAGCAGGATTTCCAGGCCTCGTCCTCGCCCTGCTGACCGATTGCGAAACCCATCTCGTCGAACGAGACCTCCGGAAAGCTGCCTTTCTGCGAGAGGCCGTCCGCCAGTTGCATACGCACGCAACCGTTCATGCCGCGAACGCTGCCACCCTGCCTCCCCTGATGGCAGACGTCGTCACCGCCCGTGCCCTAGCCCCTCTGCCTACCCTCCTTCCCCTCGTTGCCCGGCATCTCCGACCGGGAGGAACGGCACTTTTGCCGAAGGGACGGTCCGTCGACCGCGAATTGACCGAGGTGGAGGACTCCTGGAGAATGCGCGTAGAACGTTTCCCGAGCCAAACGGACCCGTCCGCCACCATCCTCCGTCTGAGCGAGCTCGCGCGTGTCTGACCCCGCCGCCTTTCCACCATCCGCGCGACCACGCGTCATCGCCATCGCGAACCAGAAGGGTGGCGTCGGCAAGACGACAACAGCCATCAACCTCGCCACGGCCCTTGCCGCCGTGGGACGCCCCATCACCCTCCTCGACCTCGATCCACAGGGGAATGCCTCGACCGGGCTCGGCCTTCCGGCCGACCAGCGCTCTCCGGGGTCCTATGCCCTGTTGATCGAGAGCCGTCCCCTTGCCGACCTCAGCCGCCCCACTGGCATCCCGGACTTCCGCATCGTCCCCGCCGATCAGGATCTGGCGGGGGCGGAGATCGAACTCGTTGCACTGACCCGGCGGGAGTATCGCCTTCGCGACGCCCTCGCCGCGGCTAGCCAGACGGACTTGGTCCTGTTGGACTGCCCACCGTCCCTGGGACTGCTCACAGTGAATGCGCTGGTTGCAGCCGACGCCGTCCTCGTGCCCCTGCAATGCGAGTTCTTCGCCCTCGAAGGCCTCTCTCAGCTCATGCGCACCATCGAGGCCGTTCGCCGCAGCTTCAATCCTCGCCTCGCCCTGCACGGTATCGTGCTCACCATGTACGACCGCCGGAACAACCTATCCGAACAGGTGGCTGCCGATGTGCGTGCATTTTTCGGCGAACGCGTGTACGAGACGATGATCCCTCGCAACATTCGCCTCTCCGAGGCGCCGTCGCACGGCAAACCGGCCCTGCTTTACGATTTCCGTTCGCCCGGAAGCCAAGCCTATGTTCGCCTCGCGCGCGAACTCCTTCGCCGTGAACGCCAGCCGATTGAGGCCCTCTCATGACGGCCCGCGACGGCACCCAGAAGCGGCTTGGCCGCGGGCTCGCCTCCCTTCTGGGCGAACCCACCGCAGCCCCACCCGTGCAACCCCCTGCAAGCAGCGACGGCGACATCCGCACTGTCCCCATCGCCGCCCTCGAACCGAGCCCGTTCCAGCCGCGCAGAAGCGTGCGTCAGGAAAGCCTGGAAGAGCTGATCGCTTCGATCCGCGAGCGGGGCGTGCTGCAACCCCTTCTGGTCCGTCCTCACCCCACTTTGCCAGACCGATACCAGATCGTCGCCGGTGAACGCCGCTGGCGCGCGGCCCAGGCGGTTCCGCTGCACGAGGTCCCCGTCCTCGTCCGCCGGCTGGACGACTGCGACGCCGCCGCCGCAGCGCTCGTCGAGAACCTGCAACGCACAGACCTCGACCCGATCGAAGAGGCCGAAGGCTTGCGACGCCTGATCGAGACCCACGGCATCACCCAGGACGAGGCTGGCCGCATGATCGGCAAGAGCCGCGCCCATGTCGCCAACACGCTTCGCCTCCTCAACCTGCCGAAGCCGGTCCAAGTGCATCTGCGCGAGGGGCGTTTGACGGCAGGGCACGCCCGAGCCCTGCTGGCCGCTGCCGATCCCGTTGCTCTTTCCGAACGCATCCTCGCCGATGGCCTCTCCGTACGGCAAACCGAAGCGCTGGCCGCTGCCGCCGCGAAACTCGCTCCAACCACGAGAGCCGAGCCGGCACGCGACCCCAATCTCGCGAGCCTTGAGCAAGATCTGCAGGATCACCTCGGGCTCGCCGTCCGCATCACCCAGGTCGGCAAAGGCGGTGAGGTCAGGATCCGCTACCGCAGCCTGGAGGAGCTCGACGGACTTCTCGCCCTCCTCATCCGACAGCCCTGACGGGAGCTCCGGCCGCCAGCGGCCACGCCCCCAATCCGCAGGTCTTTAAAGCCCGCCGCTCCGTCTCCACACCCGTCAGCACCTCGCCACGGTTCCGACGGTCAACCGCGCTATCCCTCGCTGCCTTGCCGGGCCCAAGACGACGCCAAAGCCAAGGCCGCCCGCTGCTCAGCACACCCGGTTCGCCACAAGATCCTGCACCACCGCCGGATCAGCCAGTGTCGAGGTGTCACCCAGATTGTCGGTCTCGTTCGCCGCGATCTTACGCAGGATCCGCCGCATGATCTTGCCTGAGCGTGTCTTCGGCAGACCGGGAGCCCATTGGATCGCATCCGGCGTTGCGATCGGCCCGATCTCCTTGCGCACCCAGGCGATCAGCTCCTTCCGAAGATCCTCAGACGGCTCCACCCCCGCCTTGAGCGTAACGTAGCAATAAATGCCCTGACCCTTGATGTCGTGCGGCATGCCCACCACGGCAGCCTCCGCCACCGCCGGGTGGGCGACGAGGGCGCTCTCAATCTCGGCTGTCCCCATGCGATGACCAGCGACATTCAACACGTCATCGACCCGACCGGTGATCCAGTAATAGCCATCGGCATCGCGGCGGGCCCCGTCGCCAGTGAAGTAGAGGCCTGGAAACGTGGAGAAGTAAGTCTGCACGAAACGGTCGTGGTCGCCGTACACCGTCCGCATCTGCCCCGGCCAAGAGTCCGAAAGGCACAGATTTCCCTCCGTCGCACCCTGGAGCATCTTGCCCTCACCGTCCACCAACACGGGCTTCACTCCCGGCAACGGCAGGGTCGCGGACCCTGGCTTCAGATCCGTCGCCCCCGGCAGAGGGCTGATCAGGATTCCCCCCGTCTCCGTCTGCCACCACGTGTCCACCACCGGGCAGCGCTCATCGCCCACCACCCGCCAGTACCAGAGCCATGCTTCGGGATTGATCGGTTCACCGACGGAGCCGAGGAGGCGCAGCGAGGCGCGCGAGCATGTCTTCACCGGCCCCTCACCCTCCCGCATTAGGGCGCGGATCGCGGTTGGCGCAGTGTAGAAGATGTTCACCTTGTGCTTGTCCACCACCTCCCAGAAGCGGGACACGGTAGGGTAGTTCGGCACGCCCTCGAACATCAGCGTGGTCGCCCCGTTCGCAAGCGGCCCGTAGACGATGTAAGTGTGCCCCGTGACCCACCCCACGTCGGCCGTGCACCAGTAGATCTCGCCGTCGTGGTAGTCGAAGACATACTGATGGGTGAACGACGCCCACACCAAGTAGCCGCCCGTGGTGTGCAGAACTCCCTTGGGCCTGCCGGTCGACCCCGAGGTGTACAGGATGAAGAGGGGATCCTCCGCACCCATCGGCTCAGGCGGACAATCGGGTGAGGCGGCCGCAACGAGCTCGTGATACCAATGGTCGCGGCCGGCGACCATCGGCACGTCTGCGCCAGTCCTCCGCACCACGATCACGCTCTTCACCGTCGGCGCGTTCTTCAGCGCCGCATCGGCATTCGCCTTCAGCGGAACCTTCCGTCCACCGCGCACCCCCTCATCCGCCGTGATCAGCAGCGAGGCCTGGCAGTCCTCGATCCGCCCGTGCAGGCTTTCCGGCGAAAACCCGCCGAACACAACCGAATGGATGGCGCCGATGCGGGCGCAGGCGAGCATCGCCACCGCCGCCTCAGGGATCATCGGCAGGTAGATCGTCACCCGATCGCCCTTCTTCACGCCCAGCGCCTTCATCGCGTTGGCCAGCCGACAGACGCGCTCGTGCAGGTCGCGGTACGTGATGTGCGCGCTGTCCTTCGGGTCATCGCCTTCCCAGATGATGGCGGTCTGCTCCGCCCGCGCGGCGAGGTGGCGGTCGAGGCAGTTCGCCGAAGCGTTGAGCACGCCGTCCTCGAACCAGCGGATGCGCACCGAGCCCGTGTAGTCGACGTCCTTGATCAGGGTGGGAAACGTCATCCAGGAGATTCGTTCCGCCTCCTTGCGCCAGAAGGCGATCGGGTCGGCCCGCTCGGCCTCCACCATGGCGCGATACTTCGCGGCATCGATGTGGGCACAAGCAGCCCAGTCCGGCTTCACCGGGATCACGACCTCAGACGACTTCGGCGGCATGGTGTCGGGCATGCTCCGCTCCCTCCCATGAACTGTTTCGCTTTCGACGTGCAGCAACACAGCACGTCGGTGGGTGCCTTGTCCTGGATCAAACTAGCCGAAGACGGAAGGCAACGGAAACCCCGCCCGAGGAGGTCAGCCGCGCGCCACCGCCAGCGCCTCGGCCGGGCTGATCCGGCCGTCGTAGAGGGCGCGGCCAATGATCACCCCTTCGATGCCGGCTTCGGCCTTCCCCCGCACCGCTGCGATGTCCTCCACCCCCGCAACCCCGCCAGAGGCGATCACCGGCGTGGTCAAGGCCCAGGCGAGATCCTCCGTCGCCTCGAGATTGAGCCCCGCCAGCATGCCGTCGCGCGCGATGTCGGTGAACACGATCGCCGCCACACCAGCGTCCTCGTAGGCCAGCGCCAGGTCGAGCGCGCGCATGCTGCTCGTCTCCGCCCAGCCCTCAGTGGCGACGAACCCGTCCCGCGCGTCGATGCCAACGACGATCCGCCCGGGAAAATGCCGGCAGGCCTTGCGAACCAGACCAGGGTCCTTGGCGGCGGCGCTGCCAAGGATGACGCGCGCCACCCCGGCGGCGAGCCACCGCTCGATCGAGGCGAGGTCGCGAATGCCGCCGCCGAGCTGCACCGGGATCGTGACCGCGGCGAGGATCTCTGCCACCGCTTCGGCATTCACCGAACGCCCCGCGAAGGCGCCGTCGAGATCAACCACATGAAGCCACGTGAACCCCGCGTCCTGCCAAGCACGGGCCTGTGCGGCCGGGTCCTCGGCATAGACCGTGGCGTCTGCCATCTCGCCGCGGCGAAGCCGCACGCAGGCCCCGCCCTTGAGGTCGATCGCAGGATAGAGCGTGATCGGCTTCACGAGCCCCGCGCGCGTCGCCCGCTGGGCGAGAGCTCCTTGAAATAGAAATGCCCGGCAATCGTTTCACCGTCGATCAGAGCGTAGACCGGGTGGGTGCCCCAGCGGCAATACCCCCCGCTCTCGAACAGCCGGATCGCGCCCGTCTGCGTCGCCCGCACGTCCAGGTTGAGAACCCGCACCCCGATCGCCGCCGCATACTCCTCCACCCGCCGAAGGAGAAGCCGCGCAAGGCCGAAGCCGCGTGCATAGGGTGCGATGAAGAAGTGCATCAGCTGGGCGGAGAAGGCCTGCGCTTCGTTGTTGCGCGGGGGGCGAACAAGCTGGGCGGCACCGACGATCACCCCATCCATGCGGGCGACGAACAGGCTCCGTTCCGGAACCAGCAGCACCCCTTGGAAATACCGCGCCAGTCTCTCGCGCGGCTGCGGCTTCACCCAACCGAAGCCGCCGCCCTCGATGATCGCGGCCGCCGTCGCTTCGGCGAGTTCGCCGAGCTCCCGCTCCGTCAGTGCCTGCACGCGATCGACGGCGAGGACGGGAGCTGCGCCCTCCAATCCACGCTCCCCTTCGCCCACACCCGCCTCTTCCGCCGTTCCGTTCCGCTCCATCCGAGACCCTCCCGGCCGTCACGGCCGCCAGGCGAGAAAGTTGCCGAGGATCCTCAGCCCCACTGCCTGGCTCTTCTCCGGGTGGAACTGAACCCCAGCCACGTTGCCGCGCGCCACCGCCGCCGCAACCGGACCCCCATAGTCCGTCGTGGCGATCACGTCGGCTGTATCCGCCGCCGCGAAGGCGTAGGAGTGGACGAAATACACCGAACATCCTTGAGCAACCCCTGCCAACAGAGCGTGCGCGGGTTCGGTGACTGCAAGTGCATTCCAACCCATGTGCGGATAGGGCAGGGCTCGGGTCGCATCGTGGCCCGGCAGGTCGCGCAGATGAACCACCTCGCCACCAAGCCAGCCGAACCCCTCGTGCACGCCATGCTCGAAGCCCCGCCCGGCAAGCAGCTGCATGCCGACGCAGATGCCCAGAAACGGCACGCCACGACGCCGCACCGCATCGCCCAGCACCTCAAGCATGCCGGGAAGGCGCGCGAGACCGGCGTAGCATGCGCCGAAGGCGCCCTGCCCCGGCAGCACGATCCGGTCGGCCCGCGCCACCTCGCGTGCCTCTGCCGTCACCACCACCCGAACCCCTCGCCCGCTTTCCGCCGCCACACGCTCGAGCGCCTTGGCGGCGGAGCGCAGGTTGCCCGACCCGTAATCGACAACCGCGATTGTTTCGCTCACGCCCGCACCGTCCCCCAAGCAAGCAGATCGCGTCGCGCCGAAAGAAGCCGGGCATAGGCCTCGTCCTCGCCGCCCTGGGCCGCAACCACGCCAACTTCGCGCCAGCCGCGACGGGCCAAGGTCCAGCGTTCGAGGTCCCGGGCGTGAAAGCCGATCAGCACCTGCATGCCGAAGCCGATCAGCCCGACCAAAGGCTCGGGCAGCGGTTGCACCACCACAGTGGCGATGGCGCCAAGCGCCAGATACAGCACGAGGACAAGCCACATCCGCTTGGCGAGGAACCAGAGCATGGGGAACAAAAAGGCCAGCCACGCGAAGCCTTCGCGCACCAGCACCGGTTCCGCCTGCGGTTTGAGGTGCACCGACCAAACTCGCATCACTCGGCAAGGCTCCCCTTGGTCGAGGGAACCGCCCCGCCCGTGCGGGGGTCGTGCTCCGCCGCCTCCCGCAAGGCCCGCGCCAGCGCTTTAAAGCAGACCTCGGCAATGTGGTGGCTGTTCGCCCCAGCCTTCTGCCGCACATGCAGGGTGGCCCCGGCATTGGTCGCGAAGGCGCGAAACCACTCGAGGAAGAGTTCAGTGTCCATCTCGCCGACCCTTTGGGTCGGAAACGTCACCT
>CALBEG010000254.1 GCA_937927455.1 uncultured Elioraea sp.
ACCGTCCGCTCTGCTCGTGCCCGAGGAAGCGATCGACCCGGTGGGTGACCGCGCCTACGTCTATGCTGTCCGAGAGGGTCGTGCCATCCGCCAGGAGGTGAAGCTCGGCACGCGGCTTCCGGGCGAGGTGGAGGTCGTGGAGGGGCTGGCACCCAATGAGGAGGTGGTAGTGCGTGGCCTGCAGCGTCTGCGCAACGGCGTGCCGGTGAACGTCACTGAAACACTTCGCCGGCCGCTAAGCTGAAGGGCGGGGGAAGGGCAGGGGAACGCTCGGCATGGTCCTCTCCGACATCTCGATCAAGCGTCCCGTGTTCGCAACCGTGATGTCGCTGCTCCTCGTCGTGCTGGGCATCGCCTCCTTCCTGCGCCTGCCGGTGCGCGAACTGCCGGCGATCGACCCTCCCATCGTCTCCGTCACCACCACCTATCGGGGTGCAGCGGCCCCAGTTGTGGAAACGCAGGTGACGGAGATCATCGAGGGTGCGATCGCCGGCATCGAGGGGATCAAGATGATCTCTTCCACCTCGCGCGACGAACGCTCGCAAGTGAGGATCGAGTTCCGGCTCGGGCGCGACGTGGATGCCGCGGCGAACGACGTGCGCGACCGGGTGGCGCGGGTGCTCAACCGCCTGCCGGAGACGGCGGATCAGCCCGTAGTCGCGAAACAGGATGCCGATGCGCGCGCTATCCTGTGGGCGACTCTCGTGTCCGACCGCCACTCGGGGCTCGAACTCACCGACATCGCGCGCACGCTGATGGTCGATCGCCTTTCGACGGTGGATGGTGTGGCAAACGTCATCATCGGCGGCGAACGGCGCAAGGCGATGCGGATCTGGCTCGATCGCCGGGCGATGGCGGCAAGGGGCCTGACGGTGGACGACATCGAGGCCGCGATCCGGCGCGAGAATGTCGAACTCCCTGGCGGGCGTCTGGAAAGTCTCGCGCGCGAGTTCACCGTGCGCACCGACACCCGCCTCGCTACGCCCGAGCAGTTCCGCACCGTCATCGTCGCCCAGCGCGCGGGCACCCAGGTGCTGCTGGGCGATATCGCCCGGGTCGAGATCGCGCCCGAGGACGAGCGGGGTGAACTCCGCCTCATGCGCCGCCCCGGTGTCGGCCTCGGCATCCAGCGCCAGTCCACCGCCAACACGCTTTCGGTGGCCCAGGGCGTGAAGGCGGAGATCGAGCGGCTCAAGCCCGCCCTGCCGGAGGGCATCGACGTCGTCTACGGCTACGACGAAAGCCTGTTCATCGCGCAGTCGATCTACGAGGTGTTCCACGCCCTGTTTGTCGCCATCGCCATGGTGATCGGGGTGATTTTCGTCTTCCTCCGCTCCTTGCGCGCGACCTTCATCCCGGCGGTGGTGATTCCGGTTTCGCTGATCGGCTCGTTCATCGGGCTCGCGTTCATGGGCTTCTCGCTGAACGTGCTGACACTCCTTGGCATGGTGCTCGCGATCGGCATCGTGGTGGATGACGCCATCGTCGTGCTGGAGAACATCCATCGCCGCATCGAGCAAGGGGAGGAGCCTCTCGTCGCCGCCTTTCTTGGCGCGCGGCAGATTGCGTTCGCGGTGATCGCGACCACCCTCGTGCTCGTCTCGGTCTTCCTGCCGATCTCCTTCCTTGAGGGCCAAGCGGGCCGTCTTTTCTCCGAGTTCGGCTTCGCGCTCGCTATATCCGTGCTGATCTCGGGGTTCGTTGCGCTTTCTTTTACGCCGATGCTGTGTTCGCGCGTGCTCAAGCCGCACGAGGGCGAGGGGCGGCTCGTGCGCTGGACAGAACCCGTGTTCCAGGGCCTAAATGCAGGCTTTCGCTGGACTTTGGATCGGGCGTTGCGCGCCCCGCTTCTGGTGATCGCCGGGGCGGGCCTTCTTTCCCTCCTCGCCGTCTCGCTGTTCCAAGTGCTGCCGCGGGAGTTCGCCCCGACCGAGGACCGGGGTGTCGTCGTCATCCCTGTCACGGCACCAGAGGGTGCCTCTTTCGCCTACACACGCGAGCACGTGATGAAGATCGAGGACATCCTCATGCCCTATGTCGACCGTGGCGTGGGTCAAGTCGTGTTCGCCTCCATCGGCGGCTCCCCGCGCCCGGCCGTTGCCAACACGGCAAACGTGTTCCTTCGCCTCGTGCCGTGGGAGCAGCGCACGATGAAGCAGCAGCAGCTGACGGCGGAAATCTTCCCGCGTGTGGCGAACATTCCCGGCGTGCGTGCCTTCGCCGTCAACCCTGGCTCTCTTGGTACGCGCGGCTTCCAGGCGCCGATCCAGCTCGTCATCCAGGGACCGGATTACGACACGCTTGTGCGCTGGCGCGATGTGGTGATCGAACGCGCGCGCCAATCGCCTCTGCTCGTCAACCTCGACAGCAACTTCCGGGAGACGAAACCAGAGGTGCGGGTGGAGATCGATCGCCGACGCGCAGCCGATCTCGGCGTTTCTATCCAAACCATCGGACGCACGCTGGAAACCATGCTGGGCGCGCGCGAGGTTGGCACGTTCGTTGAACGCGGCAACGAGTATCGCGTGCTGATCCAGGCGCAGGCAGAGGATCGCGCAACGCCGTATGACCTACAGAACATCTTCGTCCGCTCGGGCTCCGGTGCGCTGATTCCCCTCTCCAATCTCGTCACGCTGTCTGAGCGGGCGCGGCCGCAGGCGCTCAATCGCGAAGACCGCCTGCGGTCGATCACCATCACCGCCAACCTCGCGCCCACAGTCGCGCTCGGCGACGGCATGGCGGCGATCGAGGCGGCGGCGCGTGCCGTGCTGCCGCCGGAGGCGAGACTGACGTGGCGCGGGCAGAGCCGCGAATACCTCGAAGGGGCTTCCGCGCTGATGCTCACCTTCGGGCTCGCTCTCCTCATCGTCTATCTCGTGCTTGCCGCGCAGTTCGAGAGTTTCATCCACCCCTTCATCATCCTGCTCTCGACACCGCTCGCGGTGACGGGCGGCTTGCTGTCGCTCCATCTGCTCGGGCTTTCGCTCAATATCTTTAGCCAGATTGGCCTTGTGCTGTTGATCGGGCTGATGGCGAAGAACGGCATTCTGGTGGTCGAGTTCGCCAACCAGTTGCGCGACGAGGGGAGGAGCGTGCGCGACGCCGTGCTGGAGGCCTCGGTCGCTCGTCTGCGGCCGATCCTGATGACCACTATCTCCACCATCCTCGGTGCCTGGCCGCTCGCCGCCGCAACCGGGGCGGGGGCGGAGAGCCGTGAGGCTTTGGGCGTGGTGGTGATTGGCGGAATGACACTGTCCACGCTCGTCACCCTTTACGCGATCCCGGCGCTGTATCTCCTGCTCGCCCCCTACACTCGGCCAGTGGGCGAAATTGCGCGCCGGCTGTCCGCGATCGAGCGACCGACCCCGCGTCCTGTTCCTGCCGAGTGAGCCAGCGTCGACGGGACTGCGTTGAGCGGTGCGATGGCGTCGCGCGCGCCTGAACGCTCGATTTGGCCGGCGTTTCGCCGCATCTCGCTCCCACTCGCCGCCGGCGCGGGGCTCAATCAGCTCAACCGCGCCATCACCGCGGTAATCGGGCCCGAACTCGCTGCCCGCTTCGGGCTCAACGCGGCCGATCTCGGCCTCCTCGGTGCGGTGTTCTTCGCTGCCTACGGGCTGGCGCAACTCCCCGTCGGTGCCGCTCTCGACCGCTTCGGGCCGCGACGCGTGCAGAGCGTTCTGATGGGGGTGATCGCCATCGGCGCTGTCGTCTTCGCCACCGCCTCCGACTTCGTCTCGCTCATTCTCGGGCGCGTGCTGATGGGCGCGGGAGTGGCTGCGGCGTTGATGGCTCAGCTGAAGGCGACGCGCGCTTGGTTTCCCGCCAACCGCGTGCCGACAGTGACGGGATGGTGTGTGGCACTCTCGTCCTTGGGCGGCATCATCGCCACCGTGCCGGTGGAGTGGGCGAACGCGGCCATCGGCTGGCGCGGTGTATTCTTCGCCGACTCCGCGCTTGCGGTGCTGGCGGGGGTTTGGATCTGGCGATCGGTCCCTGACCTGCCGCCACGGGAACGCTCCATCGGCGGCATCGTAGACGAGCTTCGGATGGTGGCGCGGATCATCGCTCATCCCTCCTTCATTCGGCTCGTTCCCTTGGTGGTGATGCTGTCCGCCTTGAACTTTGTCTGGCAGGGCTTGTGGGCGGGGCCTTGGCTGCGCGACGTCGCTGGGCTCGACGCGCAAGCCAGGGCCGAGGTGCTGTTCGTTTATGCCGTCGGGCTTACCCTCGGCTCCTTCGCTTCCGGCAGCCTGCACTCCGCCCTCGTTCGCTGCGGCGCCCCTCCGCTTGCTTTGCTGGTCTCCTGCGCCTTCGGCCTTCTCGTCATGCACGGGCTTCTCATCTCCCGCCTGCCGGCGGCGTGGCCATGGCTGTGGTTCGCCTGGCCTTTCCTCGCCTCGGTCGGGCCGGTGGGCTACATGCTGGTGGGGGGGCGCTTCGCGGGCAGCGAGACGGGGCGGGTCTCCACCACCATCAACGCACTGATGCTGCTGATGGTGTTCGTCATGCAGCAGGGCATCGGCCTCGTGCTCGATCTCTTCCCGCGAACGCTGTCAGGCGGGTGGGATCCGCGCGGCTACGACTTTGCAATCGCCATCTCGGCCGCATGCCTTGCGGCCTCTCTCCTGTGGCTTGCGCTGCGCCGCGACGGCGCGAAAGGCGTCTCTGTTTCGCCTTCGTCGGTGCGCTGATAAGGTCGACGCGCGCGAGGGAGGAGTGCAACGCGATGGGCTATGCCGAGGCGAAGGGAGCGATAGCGACGGCAGCGCACGGGCCGCGCCTCGTGCCGCGGCAGGGGGGGCGCGTCTTGGCCGATGCGTTGCGCGTGCTCGGCGTGACGCACGTGTTCCAGGTGGCGGGGGAGAGTTTCCTCGCCCTGCTCGACGGGCTCTACGAAAATCGCGCAGCCATCCAAACCATCACCTGCCGCTTCGAGGGGGCGGCGGTGACCATGGCCGAGGCCTATGGCAAGCTCACCGGCCGACCCGGGGTGGCGATCGTCACCCGCGGTCCCGGCGCTTGCCACGGCTCGGTCGGCGTGCACATCGCGCAGCAGGACAGTACGCCGCTCGTGCTGTTCGTCGGCCAGGTGCCGCGCGGCGACATGGATCGCGACTCTTTCCAGGAGGTTGATCACCGCCGCTTCTTCGGCGCAATGGCGAAATGGGTGGTGCAGATCGATGACGCAGCCCGGATCCCGGAGCTCGTCGCACATGCCTTTCAGGTT
>CALBEG010000255.1 GCA_937927455.1 uncultured Elioraea sp.
CGCGCAGAAGGAAACACCGCCATGCCCTATCTCGACGCCGCGACCGTGCCGATGGAACCTGCCGGGGTGCGCTTCCGCGCCCTGGTCGCGCGAGGGCGCATCCTGCAGATGCCGGGCGCACACCACGGGCTCGCCGCCATCCTCGCGCGCGATGCGGGGTTCGAGGCGCTCTATCTCTCGGGGGCGGCGATGAGCGCCTCGATGGGCTTGCCGGACTTGGGGATCCTCACCGTCGATGAGGTCTGTTTCTTCATCAGAACAATCGTGCGCGCCTCGGGGCTTCCCGTGCTGGTCGACGGGGACACCGGCTATGGCGGCGTGCTGAACGCCATGCACATGGTGCGCGCCTTCGAGGAGGCCGGCGCGGCGGCGGTGCACATCGAGGACCAGGAACTGCCGAAGAAGTGCGGCCACCTCAACGGCAAAAGGCTGGTCGAGCCGGCCGAGATGGCGGCCAAGGTGGCGGCGACGAAGCGCGCGGCGCGCCATCTGTTCGTCATCGCCCGCACCGATGCGGCAGCCGTCGAAGGATTCGACGCGGCGGTTGCGCGCGCGAAACTTTACCTTGAGGCCGGGGCGGACGCGATCTTTCCCGAGGCGTTGACCAGCCGCGAAGAGTTTGCCCGCTTCGCCGAAGCCGTGCAGGCGCCGTTGCTCGCCAACATGACGGAATTCGGCCGCACGCCCTACATGTCGGCCGCCGAATTCGAGGCCTTGGGCTACCGCATGATCATCTGGCCCGCCTCCAGCCTGCGCGTGGCGGCGAAAGCTGTGGCCGAACTCTACGCCACCATTCGCCGCGACGGCGGCACCACAGCCATGCTCGATCGCATGCAGACGCGCGCCGAACTCTACGCCGCGATCCGGCTTGCTGAGTACGAAGCGCTCGACGGGTCGATCGCGGCCACTGTGCTGCCGCCCGAGGTGCTGCCCGCAGCGGAGTAGCCGGCAGGGCAGCTTGTGACGACGAAGCGTCAGCGCGGTGCGGGCAGCAACCGATACGGCCGCGAAGCGGAGGAGCTCTGTGCCGCCGCCCTGGAAGCGGATGGCTTCGCTGTGCTCGCGCGTCGCCGCCGCACGACGGCGGGCGAGATCGACCTGGTGGCCCGCCGGGGCGCCTTGACCGTGATCGTGGAGGTGAAGGCGCGGGCGCGGGCCGCCGAGGCGGCCTTCGCCCTCTCGCCCCGGCAGCGCGCCCGGCTTGTTGCCGCCAGCGAGGCCCTGATGGCCGAGGAACCGGCGTGGTTCGGCGAGAACGTCCGCTTCGACGTGATGGTGGTCGGGCGCGATGGCACCGTGCGCCGCATCGCCGACGCCTTCCGCGCAGAGCCGTAGGAAAGCCCGGCCTCGCGCGAGTCCGGACGGTTCAGCGATCCGCCTCCGAAGCGCGGTAGACCTTGCGCGGATGGCGCGACTTGCCCGCCGCCTCCAGCTCGGCAAGGTAGCGGGCCCAGCGCGCCTCGTGATCCCGCCCGAGCTCGTAGAGATAATCCCAGGAGTAGATCCCGGTGTCGTGCAGGTCGTCAAACACGATGCGCACCGCGTAGTTGCCAACAGGCTCGACCTTGAGGATGCCGACCTCTGACTTGCCCCACACCAGCACCTTCTGGTCGGGGGCATGGCCCTGCACCTCGGCCGAGGGGCTTTCCGCGCGAAGATATTCCGCAGGCAGCACGAAACGCGCGCCGTCGTCGAAGGCCACGCTCAGCGTGCGCTCCGCCTTCGAGACGCGGAGTTCGAGCGGCTTCGGCATCACGCCTCCGAGGCGGGGCTTCCCAGGCCCTCGGGCGGAGGCGCGGGCCTCTCGAGCGGGCGTGCCTCCTCGGGCAGCATGATGGGCACCCCGTCGCGGATAGGGTAGGCAAGGCCCGCCTGTTCACTGATCAGCTCGTTCCGCTCACGATCGTAACGCAGCGGACCCTTGGTGAGGGGACAGACCAGGATCTCGAGCAGGCGCGGATCAACCTCTTGGTTCATCGCACCGCCTCACGAGAGCGGAGACCGTGACCCCCCCTCCGACCCGCCATGGGCGCCGATCTCGATCAAGGCGAGCAGGAGATCGGCCCTGTCATCGACGGTCGGTGCTTCGAGCAGGGCCTGTTTCTCGCACGGCTCGAACGGACAGACCATGGAGAGGGTGGTGACCAGGGACGCGTTCGACATCTCGCGCACCGCTTGCCAGTTGGCGTCGATCCCCCGTGCCCGGAAAAAGGCACGCAACCCGCGCTCGAGCCGGACGCGGTCGAGGTCGGGCCCCTGCGCGAGGTCGAGATCCTCGGCGAACGCCGAATAGTCCACGCGCACGCGGCGGTAGCCGCGGCGCATGGGCAGTTCAGCGATGATCTCGAAGCGGATGATCCCCGTGAGCGTGATCAGGAGCCTCCCATCCTCCGTTTCGCTGAAGGAGGAAAGGCGTCCGAGACAGCCGACGCGATAGAGCGCGGGCCCCGTTTCGCCGGGCGGTTCCGACGGGTTCGGCTGCACCATGCCGAACATGCGCCCTTCCGCCAGCGAATCGAGGGTCATCGCGAGGTAGCGCGGCTCGAAGATGTTGAGCGGAAGCCGTCCCTGTGGCAGCAGCAGCGCCCCGGTGAGCGGGAAGACCGCGATCTCACCCGGCAAGTCCTCATAAGCCGGATGCCAGGCGGAGGCGGTCATCACCGGAAGCGCGCTCAACTGAACAGCAGCGACGAAAGGCGCCGCCGGGCCGAGACCGTCACCTCGTCGGTCAGGCCCCAGGCCTCGAAGAACTTCAGCAGCTGCAGCCGCGCCGCCTCATCGTTCCACTTCCGGTCGCGCCGGATGATTTGCAGCAGCTGCTCCGCCGCCTCATCGCGCTTGCCGAGAGCATTCAAAGCGATCGCGTAGTCGAAGCGCGCCTCATGGTCGTCGGCGTTGCGCGCGAGCCGTGCCTGCAACTCGGCGAGCTTGGCTTGTGCCTCGCGCCCCTGTTCGGCGAGCTCGAGCGCCGATTTCACGCCCTGGATCTCGGCATGCGCCTCGATGTTGGAGGGCAGGGTGGCGACCAGCGCGCGTGCCTCCTCAAGCCGGCCCTGCGCAATCAGCGCCCGCCCCAACAGGCCGATGGCTTCGGCGTTGTCGGGCTGTTCGGCGAGCAACGCGCGCAGGATCTCGGCTGCCTCGGCGTGCGCGCCGCGCGCGGCCGCCTCCTTCGCCTCCGCGATCAGCTCCTCGGCCGGCATGGCGCCACCGGCGAGCTGCACCAGCCTCTCGACCCAGGCTTTCACCTGGCTTTCCGGCAACGCACCCTGGAACCCGTCCACCGGCTGGCCCTGGTAGAACGCGTAGACCGTGGGCACGGACTGGATGCGCAGTTGCGCGGCGAGGCGCTGGTTCTTGTCGATGTCGACCTTGACCAGGCGAACCTTGCCGCCAGCGGAGCGCACCACCCTCTCCAGCACCGGGGTCAGCTGCTTGCAGGGCCCACACCAGGTGGCGAAGAAATCGACGATGACGGGGACCTCGCGGCTCGCCTGGATGACGTCAGCGACGAAGGTCGCTTCCGTCGAGTCCCTGATCACGTCGACCGCACCACCGCCGCTGCGCTGGCTGGCCTGCCCCTTCGGATCGAAGATGATGTCCATGTCGCCTTCCGCGCGCCTTTGGTTGAGGACCCGGGCTGCCCCGAACGCGCCCCGATAACATGAGATGGCCGGGCGCGCGAACAAGCCCCGCCCCTGCGCCGGCTCAGGCGGCGCGATCGAGCGCGTCGAGATCCACGAGGCGCGGCGCGTGGCCGACCCGCTCCAGAAAGGCGCGGAAGCCCTCGGTCGCGACCCCCGTCGTCCCCCGGTTGGTCAGCGGGTGGGCATTGATCCGCGCGAAGCGGCCATCGACCAGGGCGGAATCGAGCACGAAGGCGACCCCGCGCGCCGATTCGTTGGCGAGCGCGAACGGGGTCACCGAACCCGGTTCAACCCCGAGGGTGGCGCGCATCTCCTCGGCCGAGGCGAAGCTCATCCTCGGCGCGCCCAGACCACGGGCGAGCGCGTTCACCGAGACGTTCCGCTGTTCAAGCATGGTGACGAGCCAGAACGCTCCGGCCTTATCCTTCAAGAACAGGTTCTTCACGTGCGCCCCGGGCAGGCGTTCGGTCAGCCCGAGCGCCTTCGTCTCCGCCACGGTGAACACGGGTTCGTGCCAGATCGTCTCGTGCGCAATGCCCCAGGTTTCGAGCCTGGCGAGGAACTGTTCGGGCGTGAGCGGCATGGGGCGGACATTGCCACGGCCCGTGCCGACCGTCAGCGCCCGAAGGGCACAGAGAGGCCGAAGGAGAAGTGCCCGTAGGGCGCGTGTGGAACGACATGATGGGGACGGTAGGCCGGGTGGGGCCGCCAAGCTGGATACGCGTAGGCCCCGGGCGGGATGACGACGACCGGTGGGGGCCGTCGCGACGGGACGACGACGACGGGCGGAGGCGGGCCATAGCCCGGGATCACCACCACGTTGGGCGGCGGCCCCCAGCCGCGGTGGGGCTTGCCGTGCCGGCCCCACCAGGGGTCGGCCGAGGCAGGGCCGGCGGCAACTAGGCCGATGGCGGCGAGGGGGGCGAGGATCAGGCGCATGGGCGGCCTCCGCGATCGAGACGGCACATCAAGCGATGCGCCCGCGGCAGGGCGGAGGCGCAATCATGGCAGGCCTGCCTTCAGGCCGCCCGCAATGCGCCGAGGGGCGAAAACCCCATCGCGGTGCGCATGAACACCCTCTTCAGCCCCGGCATCCGATCGACGGCGGCGAGCCCGAGGTCGCGAACAAAGCGCAGGGGAGCGAAATCGGTCGAGAACAATCGATCGAGCGCATCGGTGACAGCGAGCATCAGCAGGTTGGCCGGCCGCCGCTCCGCCTGGTAGGCGGCGAGCAGGTCGGGCGCGCCCGGGTCGCGCCCCGCGCGCACGGCCTCGGTCACGAGGCGCCCGAGCGTGCCCGCGTCCCGGAAGCCGAGATTGAGCCCCTGGCCGGCGATCGGGTGGATGCCGTGCGCGGCATCGCCGACCAGGGCCAAGCGGGTGTCGGTGTACCGATGGGCCAAAAGCGCGCCCAAAGGATAGCGCCAGCGCAGCCCGACCGGCGTCACCCTGCCCCAGTGGTCGCCGAAGCGGCGGGAGAGTTCGCGGGCGAAGCGATCGCGATCAAGGTGCCACAGACGCTCCGCCTCCGCGCGCCGTTCCGTCCACACCACGGCCGAGGTGCGCCGGTCACCG
>CALBEG010000256.1 GCA_937927455.1 uncultured Elioraea sp.
CGATTTCTCCAGTCTCCGATCCTGCGCGGTGGCCAGAACCGAAGGGGCGGGGCGGATTGGTGCCTCGGCCTCGAGAGCGGGGAAGGCATCCAGGGCGACATTCTCGAACTCGAATGTGGCGACATCGACGCTGCGCCCGAATCGGGCCAGCGCCTCGGCATCGTCGAAGCCGGCGATGGTCGTTCGCGTGGCGACATGAGAGGCCGGCGGGTCCGGTTCCGGCGAATAAACGTGCGTGCGATAGCCCAGCCGTGCGGCGGCCATCGCCAGCATCCGCCCGAGCTGCCCGCCGCCGAGGATGCCGATGGTCGAACCGGGCGGCAGCGGCGGAAAAGGCTCAGCCATCGGCAGGTGTGTCGGGCACGGCTTCGGTCTGGCGCGCGCGCCAGGCGGCAAGGCGCTCGGCGAGGGCGGGATCGGAGAGTGCAAGAATGCTGCAGGCGAGCAAGGCGGCGTTCACCGCTCCCGCTCGCCCGATGGCGAGCGTACCGACAGGGATGCCAGCCGGCATCTGGACGATAGAGAGCAAGGAGTCCATTCCGCGCAGAGCGTGGCTTTCCACCGGCACGCCGAGCACCGGCAGTGTGGTGAGCGAGGCCGTCATGCCTGGCAGGTGCGCTGCCCCCCCTGCTCCGGCGATGATGACGCGAACCCCGCGCGCTGCCGCAGTCGTTGCGTAGTCGTAAAGCCTTCGCGGTGTGCGATGGGCCGACACCACGCGCGCCTCGTACCCGACGGAGAGCTCCTCCAGCGTGGTGGCGGCATGGCGCATGGTTTCCCAATCTGAGCGGCTGCCCATGATCAGGCCGACGGAGGGAGCGGCGGAGCTTGGCAAGTTCGGACCCATCACGGAACGAACACGTCTGCGGCGGTGCGAGGGGCAGCTGGGCGGGACGCTTGTTGCTCAGGCGATGATGTCCGGGATCAGGCGATTCTCGATCCAGGAGATCTCGTCCTTGAGCTTCAGCTTGCGCTTCTTCAGCCGGGCGAGATGGATCTGGTCAGCCTGACCAGACGCGGAGAGGCGCGCGATCACCGTATCGAGGTCGCGGTGTTCGATGCGGAGTTCGTTCAGCCGAGCAAGCAACGCCTCGCGATCCTCGGTCTCCATCCCGGTTCCGACCCTGCCGAGGGTGTGTGCCAATCCCTGCACGGCATTAGGCCACGAAACTCGGTGGGATCAAGGGCGCGAGGCCTCACCGCGGCATCAGGCGGGCGCGGTTTGCATGACCAAGCCGTACGGGCTGTGCCCGCATACGGTCTCGTACCCAGGGCTGAGAGGGAGAGCAACGGCAGTGCCGTCGGCGAGCCTCTTCAGCCCGCCGCGGCACCTCGCGTGGCCTACCGAAAGGCGTTTGGTCAGTTCGCCTTTCCCGGCAGAGGCCGAGAGCGAGGGCCTAGGGCCGTCGCCCAGAAGGACGCGGGTGAGCCACTTCTCCTTCCTCCGCCCGTCGCACGCCGCGGCACACGGCTTCTGCCTGCGAAGCCCAGTCGCGAAGGATGCCAAGAGCGGCGATCGGACGATGGTGCGTGGTTGCGCCCTCGTGGATCGTTGTGGCGTGGGTGAGCAGGGGAGCACCGTGCAACACCGCGTGCCGCGCACGCCGGCCGACCGCGAACTTTTCTTCGTTCGCGCAGGATCGCTTCGGTCTGGCTGGTTAGGCGAAAAAAGCCTTCAGGATGAACGGTTTACCCATGGTCGCTGCAGCGTCGAAGGGCATGCGAACACCCTCTTGAGGGACCGCCGACGGTGCGCACCGGAGGTTGGGTGACCGTTGACGCCTCTACCCTGCCGTCACCCCATCGCATCGAGGCCGACGAGCGAGCGGGCGAACTCGTCCGGGTCGAAGGGGCGGAGGTCTTCCGCCTTCTCGCCAACCCCTACCGCGTGCACGGGCAGCCCGAAGGTCTCGGCCAGCGCCACCACCACGCCCCCCTTCGCCGACCCGTCGAGCTTGGTGACGATGAGCCCGCTGACCTCCACCATTTCGCGGAACACCTTCACTTGGGCGAGTGCGTTCTGCCCCGTGGTGGCATCGAGGACGAGCAGCACGCTGTGCGGCGCATCGGCCACTTGCTTGCGCAGCACACGCACGATCTTGCCGAGCTCCGCCATAAGATCTGCCTTGTTGTGCAGCCTGCCTGCAGTGTCGATCAGCAGCACGTCCGCCCCTTCTTTCCTCGCGCGGGCGAGCGCGTCGAAGGCAAGGCCGGCAGCATCCGCGTTCGGGGGGCCGGCGATGACGGGACAGCCCGTGCGTTCGCCCCAGATGGCGAGCTGTTCGACGGCGGCGGCGCGGAACGTATCGCCCGCGACCAGCATCGGCTTCAGCCCCTGAGACGACCAGAGTGCTGCGAGCTTGGCAATCGTCGTCGTCTTGCCGGTGCCGTTGACTCCGACGACCAGCACCACATGCGGCGCGTGCACTGGGTTCGGCACGAGAGGAACAGCGAAGGGACGAAGAATGTCGGCGATCTCGGCCGCGAGCGCCTCCTTCACCTCGCGCTCGCTGACATGCGCGCCGAAGCGGGCGATGCGGAACCGATCGACGATCCGTTTCGCCGCCGAAGTGCCGAGATCGGCGCTGATGAGCAGCTCCTCGAGCTCATCGAGCGCGGCATCGTCCATCAGCCGGTCGCGGAAGAGGGCAGCGATGCCGGAGCCGATCTTTGCCGACGAGCGCGCGAGCCCGGCCTTGAGGCGGGCGAAGAAGCCGCGGCGGTCGCTCCGCTCCGCCTCCTCCTGCTTGGTCTGCGTCTCCCCCTGCCGCGCCTCTGCTTCCGGTTTCTGTCCCGCCGCACTCTGCTGCGCGGGGGCTGCGGGCAGCTGCTCGAACTCGGCTTGAGACGGCGACGATGGCGTGGCGAACGCCGTCGTCCCGCGGTCCGCTTCCATCGACGCATCCGCCGCCGGCAGCGATGGTGTGGCTTCGCGCGCAGTCTCGGCGGCTTGCGGTGGCGGCGGTTCAGCAGGTTGTTCCGCCTCAGCCTTGCCGCGGCGGAACAGGCGTTTGAACACCATTACGCGACCTCCGCGAGCAGGCCCTGGTCAGTCGCCTCCGTGATGCGCACCCGTCCGATCGTTCCTGGATCGATCCGGCCCCGTATCAGTCGGGCGGGGGCAAAGTGTTCGGTGTGGCCCTCGCCCGTCTCCCGCTCTGCCAGCAAGGCGGCAAAGGTGCCGACCCGGCTCTCGTAGAAGCGGCCTGCCATGCGCGCGCCGAGCTCGCGCAAGGCGGCGGCACGCTCGCGGATCACGCTTGGGGCAAGCTGCGGCATGCGCGCGGCAGGCGTGTCGGGGCGCGGTGAGAAGGGGAAGACGTGCAGGAAAGTGAGCCCCGCCTCCTCGATCAACGCGCGTGTGTTGGCCGCTGCTTGGTCGGACTCGGTCGGGAAGCCGGCGATCAGGTCGGCACCGAACACAATGTCGGGGCGAAGCTGGCGCGCGCGCTCGGCCAGCAGAATCACGTCGCGGCGGAGGTGGCGTCGCTTCATCCGTTTCAGAATCAGATCATCCCCCGCTTGCACCGAAAGGTGCAGATGCGGCATCAGCCGCGGCTCCTCCGCGATCAGCCGCCATAGCTCCTTGTCGATCTCGACAGGGTCGAGCGAGGAGAGGCGAAGCCGCGGCAGCTCAGGCACCAGGGCAAGAAGGCGGCGCACGAGCTGGCCCAAGGAAGGCGCGCCCGGCAGGTCGGCCCCATAGGCCGTGATGTCCACCCCGGTCAGAACCACCTCGCGGTAACCGGCTTCAACGAGCGTGCGCACCTGGCGCACCACCTCGCCCACGGGAACCGAGCGCGACGGGCCGCGGCCGAAGGGAATGACGCAGAAGGTGCAGCGGTGGTCGCACCCTGCTTGCACTTGGACGAAGGCGCGGGCGCGGCCACCAAACTCGGTGACGAGGTGGTGCGCGCTGTCCCGCGCCGCCATGATGTCTGACACCGCCACGCGCGGCGTGTCGGACGCCCGCTCGGACCAGGTCTTCGCCTCCAGCTTCTCGACGTTGCCGATGACGCGATCGACCTCCGGCATCGCTGCCCAGGCGTGGGGATCGATCTGTGCCGCGCAGCCGGTGACGACGATGCGCGCCTCGGGATGGTCGCGTCGGGCGCGGCGGATGGCTTGGCGCGCCTGACGTTCCGCCTCCGCCGTGACGGCGCAGGTGTTGACGACGATCACGTCGCGCCGGTCCGCAGCGTCGAGATGCGCGCCGATGACGGCGGACTCCACCGCGTTCAGCCGGCAGCCGAAGGTGAGCACGCGCGGGTGCATGGCTCCGTTCAGGCCGCCACGGAAGAGGGAGCGACAAGATCGAGGTCGATCTCGCCGCGGAACGTCTCCGCCACCGGCCCCGTCATGCGCACGCGATCATCCTCGCCCCAGCTGATCCGAAGATCGCCGCCGTCCAGCATCACGGTCGCCTCACGCGCGGCAAGCCCCCGCCGATGCGCGTTCACAAGCGCCGCACAGGCGCCCGAACCGCAGGCGAGGGTGAGGCCCGCGCCGCGTTCCCACACGCGCAGTCGGATCAGGTCCGGGGCGAGGATCTCAGCGAAGCCGATGTTGGCGCGTTCGGGAAAGAGCGGATCGGTCTCCAGAGAGGGGCCGAGGCGCGGGATGTCGATCGCGCTCACATCGTGCACGAAGAAGGTGGCGTGAGGGTTGCCCATGGAGCAGGCCGCCGGATCAGACAGGCCATCGCGGGCAAGCGGCAAGTGAAGCGTGTCCGCCTCGCGGGCAAGCGGGATGTCGCGCCAGCCGAGCCGTGGTTCGCCCATGTCGACTGTGACCTGCCCGCCATTGGCCCGCGCAGCGTGCAGCAAGCCCGAGGGCGAGCCGAGCCGGATCGCGTCCGTCCTCGCCTCGCGCATCAGGAGGTCGGCGATGCAGCGGGCGGCATTGCCGCAGGCGCCGGCCTCGGAGCCGTCGGCGTTCAGGATGCGCATGAAGGCGGCGGTGCCGGGCTCACGCGCCGCCTCGAGCACGATCACCTGATCGCACCCCACTCCGCGCCGGCGGTCGGCCAAGGCGCGGGCCGCTTCCGCACCGACCGCAAGCCGGCGGACGCGCGCATCGAGCACGACGAAGTCGTTGCCCAGGCCCTGCATTTTGCGGAACGAAATCATCAGCAAAGATATAGAGGGCGGGGTGTTCCAGGGCCAGGGAGCCTGTCGCTTGACTGGGCCCTGCCCTGCAGGCGCTGCCGTCGGGTGGTCAGCAGGCTGCGATCGGGGTCATCATGGCGAGCGCTACATCCGGGATGCGGCTTCTGTTTCCCGGCGAGTCAGTTGGCGACTTCGTGAGCCGGCCCGGGCTTTACAAGCGGCTTCGGTATCGGCTCAGGCTTGCGCTTTGGGGTCTGGGCGCAGAAGGGGTCGAACCGGAGTGGCATCTGTTACCGCTTCTGGTCGACCAGACGCGTGCTGCGATCGACGTTGGGGCGAATTACGGCGCCTATGCCGGGGCGCTCTGTCGCCTCACGAGGCGAGTCCATTGTTTCGAGCCGTTCCCGGCTCTCGCGGAGCAGTTGCGCCGCCGACTGCCGCCTTGGGCGATGGTGCATGCCGCGGCTGCGTCCGATCGTTCGGGGGAAACGACCCTTCTAGTCCCCCTGAAGGCGGATGGTTCGCTTGCCGTCGCCGGTGCCTCCATCGACCCCAACAACCGTGAAATCGCCGCCCGCAACAGGGTGGAGAGAATTCGTTGCCCCGTCGTGCGCCTTGATGAGGCGGTGCCCGAACCGGTCGGCTTCATCAAGATCGACGTCGAGGGTCATGAACTTGCCACCTTGCGAGGCGCAGAACGCATTCTGCGGGAGGATAGGCCCGTTTTGCTGATCGAAAGCGTCAGACAGCTCAATGCGTCAGCGCCCTTTGATGTGGCCGATCATCTCAGGGCGCTTTGCTATCACGGCGTGTTCTTGTGGTCCGGGCGGCTGCACGCGCTTGAAGCGTTCCGTCCCGACGTCCATCAACCTCTGCTTGCAGGAGGCGGCGCTGCCGCCCCCTTCGCTTGGAACTTCATTTTCCTCCCTGGTCCGCTGACGCCGAACGGCGGCCCAGACGCCGGCTGCGGTTCCATGGGGGGTTGCACCCACGTGGTGCACGGCGTATAGCGCCGCGGCTTGTGCGCGCGCCGGGCGCCAGGGCATGCCCGGCCGCCTTGGCCCATCTCGCGGGCCTCGCTCGAGAAAGGACGGTGCCAAAATGCCCAAGCTAAAGACCAAGTCGAGCGTGAAGAAGCGCTTCGGCATCACCGCCACCGGCAAAGTGAAGGCCGGGCACGGCTTTAAGCGCCACAACCTCGCCTGCAAAAGCCAAAAAATGAAGCGGCAGAACCGTCGCACCATGGTGCTGACCGACATGGACGCACGCACTGTGAAGCAGTGGACGCCGTACGGGCTCTGCTGAGCGAACAGGGCAGGGCTGAGGAGAGCGAAGGATGGCACGTGTGAAGCGCGGCGTGACCAAGCACGCCCGACACCAGAAGGTTCTCGAACGCGCGAAGGGCTTTCGCGGCCGTGCGGGCAACACGATCCGCATGGCGAAGCAGAAGGTCGAGAAGAGCCTCCAGTACGCCTATCGCGACCGCAAGGTGCGCAAGCGCGAGTTCCGCGCGCTTTGGATCCAACGAATCAACGCCGCTGTGCGCGAGCGCGGGCTGACCTACAGCCAGTTCATCGCAGCAGCGAAGAAGGCCGGCATCGCGCTCGATCGCAAGGTTCTGGCTGAGCTCGCCTTCGCCGAACCGGCAGCCTTCGCCCAGGTGGTCGATCAGGCGCTGGCTGCCCGCGCCGCGGCCTGAAGGCCAGCTCGCCGCATCGAAAAGGAGGATCGAGACGCGCGCGATGGATGCGACCGCGACTGTGGACGACCTCGATCGACTGCGCGCGAAGACTCTCTCCGCCGTTGCGGATGCGACTGACCTCGCTGCCCTCGAGGCCGTTCGGGTGGCTGCCCTCGGCAGGAACGGCTCTATCACAGCGGCTTTGAGAACCCTCGGCACCGTCCCGGCCGAGGAACGCAAGGCGCGCGGCGCGGCGCTGAACGCGCTGAAGGACGCGATCGCCGAGGCGATCGAGGCGCGGCGGCGGTTGCTCGAGGACGCTGCCCTCGATGCTCGCCTCGCCGCCGAAAGGCTCGATGTCACCCTCCCGCCTCGGCCCGCGGCGGAGGGGCTGATCCACCCGATCAGCCGCACCATCGAGGAGATCGTCACCATCTTCGGCGCGATGGGCTTTTCGGTGGCTGAGGGGCCGGATGTGGAGGACGACTGGCTGAATTTCGGCGCGCTGAACATTCCGCCCCACCACCCTGCGCGCCAGGACCACGACACGTTCTACCTGCCCGGCCGCACAGCGGAAGGGCATGAGAAGGTGCTGCGCACGCACACCTCGCCGGTGCAAATCCGCGCCATGCTCGCCAACCCGCCTCCGCTTCGCGTCATCGCGCCCGGCCGAACCTACCGCGCCGACCACGACGCTACCCACTCGCCCATGTTCCATCAGGTCGAGGGGCTCGCGATCGACCGCGACCTGACACTCGCCCATCTCAAGGGCTGCATTGTCGATTTCCTGCGCGCTTTCTTCGGCATTCCCGATTTGCCGGTGCGCTTCCGCGCCTCCTACTTCCCCTTCACCGAGCCCTCGATGGAGGTCGACATCGGCTGGAACCGCCGCACCGGGGAGCTCGGCCGTGGGGGGGATTGGCTGGAGATTTTGGGCAGCGGCATGGTGCACCCGAAGGTGCTGGAGGCAGGCGGCATTGACCACCGCGCGTGGCAGGGCTTCGCCTTCGGCATGGGCATTGAGCGCATCGC